>DATBBP010000024.1:0-7004 GCA_036270935.1 Gemmatimonadaceae bacterium | reverse complement strand
GCACGGTGTCGATCTCGCCGGTCCCATTGTCTTGATTGAAGAGCGCCTGGAGACCCTTCACGATGTCCGGGTGGTCCGTTGCAAATGCCGTCGAGCCGATGTCGCCCTCCTCTTCACCGCTCCAATGTCCAACGAGGATGGTTCGCCTGGGATGCGGATACGCCGCTTTGAGTATGCGCATCGCCTCGAGCATGGTGATCGTGCCCGTGCCCTTGTCCGTCGCGCCGCTCCCTGCGTCCCACGAGTCGAGATGCGCGGAAAGCATGACGTATTCGTTAGGTGTGCTTCCTTCAATGCGCGCGACCGTGTTGAACACCGGCGATTCCGAGGGCGCGAGACGCGCCTCGGCCACCGCGTGGACGCGCGGGTGCTGGCCGTTCTCGGCGAGGCGCGTGAGGAGGCTGTAGTCCTCACAGGAGACGTCGAACGACGGTACTCCCTGAGCCCGCGTCGACTGGATCTTGTCCACGCCCCAGCCCCGTGACCATGAGTTCGTTAGGATGCCGGCGACGCCGGCACGCTCCAGCATCGGCGGGAGGGTCCGCGCGTTTACGTGCGCCGCGGCGAGCCGAGCCGTCCATTCAGCGCTCGCGCTGTCGCGCACCGCCGCCGCGTGCCGATACACCGCGGAGTCCGCCCAGAATCGAACGTCGGAGTCGGGACGACAGGTTGTCTGCGACGTCGACGCGAGCACCAACTTCCCACGTGCGCTCGTGAGCCACTTCTCGAATCCGCCCTCGCCGAGGTCCGAGGCCCTGGGGATGATGATGACGTCGGCGGTTACGCCATTCGGCGGCGTCGCGGCGCTCCACGCATGCATCGTCGCCTCGAGAACTCGCGTCCGCGGGGAAACGAGTGTGAGACTGCTCGGGCCTCGCGTCCAGTCGCGCCAGGTGCCGTACTGTTCGTTCTTCGCGTCGATTCCCCAGGATTTGTAGGTGCGCAACAACCAGTCGTTGGCGGCGCGATTGGCCGGAGAGCCGGTGAGGCGCGGACCGATCGAGTCCATCAGCACCTGGGCGAGGCGACTCGCTTGCGAGCGATGCATGCCTTCGTCGTAGATGCGTTGGACTATCGGGTCGCCGGTCGGATTGTCTTGCGCAAGGACCGCCCGCGCGTGAGTACTCACCGCGAGAGCGAAGACCGATGAGAAAGAGAGCCATAGTCGCATGCACCGACGTTAGCGAGGCAGAATCGATTCTCGCCAGTGCGCACCCTGCCGATGATTTTCACGCGCGGCTACGTTTCGAAGATGCCGCCGGCCCTTTCCGAGACAACGCAGCTGGATCTCCGCGACAAAGAGCGACACTTGATCGAGTGGCTTCGCGCGCGCGGGTCCGTTCTGATCGGATTCAGCGGCGGCGTCGATTCGTCGTATCTCGCTTGCGTGGCCGTCGACGCTCTGGGCGCCGACAAGGTGCTCGCCGTGATTGGACGGAGCGCTTCGTACCCCGAGGCGCAGTGGGCTGCCGCGCGTGCGGTCGCGGAGACATTCGGAGTTCCGGTGCTCGAGGTCGACACAGACGAGCTGGCGGACCCGCGCTATGCCGCGAACCCCACGAATCGATGCTACTTCTGCAAGACCGAGCTCTGGTCGCGGCTCGCTCCGATCGCCGCGGAGCGCGCGATCGGCTGTGTGATCGACGGCAGCAATGCCGATGATCTCGCCGACTATCGACCTGGGGCGCGCGCCGCGGCAGAGTGGAACGTGCTCTCGCCGCTAGCTTCGTTAGGCTTCACGAAACGTGATATTCGGGCGCTGTCGCAGCAGCGCGGCATCCCGACATGGCGCCAGCCCTCGGCGCCGTGCTTGTCCTCGCGCATTCCCTACGGAACCGCGGTGACTGCTGCGCGCTTGCGGCGCATCGAGGCCGCCGAGGCGTCGCTGCGTACCCTGGGCGTCACGGACGACCTCCGAGTGCGCGATCATGGCGACCTCGCCCGAATCGAGTTGCCACCTAACGATGTTGGTCGCTGGCTCGAGCCCGTCGCGGCAGGCCGGCTTCGGCGTGCCGTTGTCGACGCGGGCTTTGATCGCGTCGCGATCGACGCGCGTGGTTTCCGGCCTGGTTCTCTGAACGTGCTCGGTGGAGTCGTCAGCGACGCCGAGCCTAACGACGTTCCGCGCGAGGTACCGGCAGCGTGACGATCCGTTCGCACGAGGAGCTCGAGCGGGCCTTGCGTGAGCTTGGTTTGCGCTGTGCAGTGGAGGCGTTCGACGCGCTTGCGGTGGCGATTCCGGAGCCGGGCGAGCGAGGGTTCGAGCACGACGATATCCGTCGACGTGCGATCGAGCTGGCACGAGCCCACGGATTCTCACATCTCGCCGTCGAATTGCGGAGCTCTGAGCACGCCGACCCGAATCGTGCGTCTTTTTCTGGCGATTAACATCCCGCCCGAAGTCCGCCATGCAATCGCCGAAGCGTCGGCGCCTCTCCGCGTCGCTGCGCCGGAGTTGTCGTGGATTCGGGAGCCACAGATTCACCTCACAGTCAAGTTCCTCGGTGAGCAACCCGAAGAGCTGGCGTCGAGGATCGCGGAGGCGATGAAGGCGGTTGCCGCACGGAATCGCGTCGTCGACGTCGAAATTGGCGGAGTTGGCGCGTTCCCGAACTTTCGGCGTCCTCGCGTCGTATGGATCGGGGTGAGTCCGGACCCAAAGCTGGAATTACTGCATCACGACGTCGAGTCGGCCTGCGAATCGCTTGGACTGCCGCTCGACGGCAAGCCGTTTCGCCCCCATCTCACACTCGCTCGAGTGAAGCCGCGCGCAGCGAAGAAGGAGACGTTGCGCAATCTCGCCCGCGCGGCCAAGAACATCTCGTATGTCGAGGAAGTTGTCATCTCGTCGATCGACCTCATGGAGAGTGAGCTGACGACGGTTGGCTCGCGCTATCGCGTGCTCTCGTCGTCACCGCTGAAATACTGACCATGCGAATGGGTTGTCTCTCGCGGTTGGGCTGTCTCGTGCTCGTCGTCATCATTGCACTGGTGGCGTGGCTCACGAGCGATCGGTGGCTGCCACGCGTCACCGGCCGCGCCACAACCGTTTCGGCGTCAGGGCCGGTGTGGGAGTCGATCACCGCCCAAGGTGCGCAGCGAACGCGCCAGTTGTTGACACGATTGAGCCAGCCGACGGGCCCGGTGTTCGGCAATCTCTCCGGTGGTGACGTCGCGTCGTACATCTATCAGTCGCTCGCGAAGCAGCTGCCGCCGTCCGCCGACAGCATTCAGGCGGCGGTGATCGGCGACCGGCTCTACATCCGAGCGTCAGTACGTCTTCAGGACCTCGGTGGCGCCTCGTCGCTGGGTCCACTCGCCGGCATGCTGGGTGAGCGCGAGGAGATGCAGTTCGGCGGAACGTTCCACATCGTTCGTCCGCAGCTCGCCGAGTACGAGGTGAAGGACATCAAGATTCGTGATCTGAGCCTCCCGACGACGATGATTCCGCGCGTCCTGAGACAAACGGAGCGCGGGTCGCGGCCAGAGGGCCTTTCGCCCGACGGCCTACCGATCGTCGTACCGGCGTACCTTGGCGACGTCCGAATCGCCAATGGGCGCGTGACGCTCTATAAGACCACGCCGCAATGAGACTGCGTTGCGCGTCCTTCTCCGCCGTCTAGCTTTCCGCGACAGCATGCGAGAGTGCTTTCCCATCCGCGTCGGGGTTCTCAGGAGCCACTCGTGAGGCGCATCCTCATCGTCGACGACGAACAGGGCATCCGCGCGGCTCTCGGACAGCTGTTGGAGTTCGAGGGCTATGAAGTGCGCGCCGTTGCCAACGCCGTCGACGGGATCAGCGAGTACACAAAGTGGAAACCGCATCTCGTCTTCCTCGACGTGAAGATGGCGGGGATCGACGGGCTCGAGGCGCTGCGGCGCATCAAAGAGCACGATCCGGGCGCGATCATTGTCATGATCAGCGGGCACGCTACGATACAGACCGCGGTCGAGGCGACACAGCTCGGTGCCTACGACATTCTCGAGAAGCCGCTCGATACCGATCGTATTCTCGTTACGCTTCGGAACGCACTTCAACATCTTGATCTCCACGAAGAGAACGCGCGACTTCGTGAGACAATTGAATCTCGATACGAGATTGTTGGGCGGTCGTACGCCGTTCGTGCCGTGATCGACAAAATCGAGCGCGTCGCGAAGTCACCGGCGCGCGTGCTCATCTCGGGAGAGAATGGAACGGGGAAGGAGCTCGTCGCGCGCGCGATCCACCGACAGTCGCAGCGCGCGGACGGACCCTTTGTCGAGGTCAACTGCGCCGCGATTCCGAGTGAGCTGATCGAGAGCGAACTGTTCGGGCACATGAAGGGCTCCTTCACTGGCGCGGTGCAGGACCGAGCTGGCAAGTTCGAGCAGGCGGATGGGGGCACGCTCTTTCTCGACGAAGTGGGCGACATGAGTCTCGCCGCGCAGGCAAAGGTCCTGCGTGTCCTCCAGGATGGCGTGGTGACGCGCATCGGCGGGTCGAAGCCGACGCAGGTGGACGTGCGCGTCCTTGCAGCGACGAACAAGCGCCTTGAGGAAGAGATCGCCGAAGGTCGCTTCCGCGAAGATCTGTTCTATAGGTTGAACGTGGTACCGATCAATGTGCCCCCTCTCCGTGAGCGCCGAGAGGATATTCCCCTTCTCGTTGTGCACTTCCTCAATCAGCTCACCGAGCGTGAGGGCGTCGCGCCCCGCACCATCGCGACCGAGGCAATCGATCGGCTGCAGCAGCTCGATTGGCCTGGCAACGTGCGCGAGCTGCGGAATACGATTGAGCGTTTGCTCATACTCGCGAGCGGCCCGCGAATCAGTGGCGACGACATCGCGCGGCTTGTCGGCCAGCGCGACCCGGAGCAGGCAGGGCTTGGCTCGCTGCTCGAGTGCAAGACGTTCGAGGAGTTCAAGCACGCGGCGGAGCGTGCCTTTCTGCTCGCCAAGCTGCGCGCGTTTGATTGGAATGTGTCGGAGACGGCCCGAGCCCTTGATATGCCGCGCTCCAACCTCTACAAGAAGATCGAGCGGTATCGCCTAACGCGAGAGACGGCGGCGTGACCGCGCTGGGAGGATTCTGATTATGGCCGAGCGTGACTGGGCCAAGGAAATGAAGAAGATCGATCGGCAGCTGGAGTCGATCTCGGATGAAGCGCTGTTCCCGACGAAGACTGCGCCGGGAAAGGGACCGAAAGCGGCCGCGACACGAGCCGAGAATCTGGAAAAGCAGCGAACAACGAGCTCGTTGGGCGTGTTCTTGCGACTCCTGCTGTCGGTCGCGCTCGGCGTGGGCATTTACTTCTGGCCTTACGACGCGCGCTGCGGCTTTGGACTGTTCGGCTATCTCGCCGCGATCGGTGTCGTGACCGCGAGCGGGATATGGAGCGCAGTGTGGACGTGGCGTCATCGCTCGGCGCGCGGTCATACCCTGTCGCTTCTTTTGATTCTGTGGGGTGCGACGCTCGGCGCGATGGAAATACTGCCGCGCATCGGCTACGCGAAAACCGACGCGCTCCATCCCGCGACGTGGACGTGCAAATGAACTCCAAGTGTCATCCTGAGCGAAGCGAAGGATCTACGCGCTGCGCGCGTAGATCCTGGTCTCATGTGAAGTCGCACGCGCAATCCGCGCGTGCTCCGCTCCTTCGCCGGACAATAAATCCTTCGTCGCTTCGCTCCTCAGGATGACAACCAATCAGAAGATGACCGATTTCAAAAACTTCATTGGCGGTAAGTGGGTGGCGCCTTCGACGGGCGAATATTTCGAGAATGTGAATCCCGCCGATCGCGCGGACGTGATCGGCCGCTTTCCGCTCTCGGGAGAAGGAGACGTCGCGCGCGCCGTGCAATCAGCGAAATGCGGGTTCGAGCTTTGGAAGAAGACACCGGCGCCGGCGCGCGGTGACGTGTTGCGCCGCATTGGCGACATCCTCGTGCGCCGCAAGGACGAGATCGCGGATCTCATGACGCGCGAGATGGGCAAGCCCCTCGCCGAGACACGCGGTGACGTCCAGGAAGGCATCGACACCGCGTACTACGCCGCGTCCGAGGGCCGACGCCTGTTCGGCCACACCGTGCCAAGTGAGCTGCGTAACAAGTGGGCGATGAGCTATCGTCGGCCCATCGGCATTTGCGGCATCGTGACGCCGTTCAACTTCCCGATGGCGATTCCCACCTGGAAGATGTTCCCCGCATTGCTGTGCGGTAATGCGTGCATCTTCAAACCCGCCGAGGACGTCCCGCATACCGGGACCGTGCTCGTCGAAGTGTTTCTCGAGGCGGGGCTCCCTCCCGAAGTGATTCAGCTCGTGCATGGCGTCGGCGAAACGGTCGGCGCGGCGATCGTCTCGCATCCCGAAATTCCGGTCATCTCCTTCACGGGATCAACCGAGACGGGTCGCATCGTCGGCGAGACTTGTGGCCGCATGCACAAACGCTTATCGCTCGAGATGGGCGGCAAGAACGCGATGATCGTACTCGATGACGCGAATGTCGATCTCGCTCTGGATGGCGTGCTCTGGGGCGCGTTCGGCACCACCGGACAGCGGTGCACGGCGACCAGCCGGCTGATTCTGCAGCGCGGCATTCACGATCATTTTCTCGGTCAGCTCATCGATCGCGCGCGCGGGCTCAAGCTCGGCGATGGACGCAAGAAGGGCACGGATGTCGGGCCCCTGGTGAACGAAGGCGCTCGGACGAAGGTCGAGCACTACGTGGATATCGGTCAAGCCGAAGGAGCGGATCTGCTCTGTGGCGGTCGCCGTCCGCCGGGCAAGGAGTACGAGAAGGGCTTCTACTTCGAGCCGACGATCTTTGGCCGAGTCGAAGCGGGAATGCGGCTCGAGCAGGAGGAGATTTTCGGGCCCGTATTGTCGGTGGTCCGTGTCGACGGCGCCGACGAAGCGTTCGCGATCAACAACGACGTAAAATACGGCCTATCTTCATCTCTCTATACACGGGACGTCGGTCTTGCCTTTCGAGCCCTGAATGAGCTCGACAATGGCATCACCTAC
>DATBBP010000023.1:0-15523 GCA_036270935.1 Gemmatimonadaceae bacterium | reverse complement strand
CCTTCGCGAGGCGCCTGGCGTGCGCTTCATTCGATCGCGCGGCGGCAGCGGCATTCGCTTCGACAGTCCCGCCAACTTCCGACGCGACTGCGTGCCGCAGTATTTCGTCGACGGTCAGCGCGTTCCCAACCTCGAGATCGATGACTTACCGAGTCGCGACGTCGAAGGTGTCGAGCTTTACGCGGGCCCGTCCAGTACCCCCACGCAGTTCCAACAAGGCGCCGTGAGCTCGTGCGGCACCGTTGTCATCTGGTCTCGCGTCCCGGGCACTTGAGCTTGTCGCCATGTCGGCTCCACTGGCTGGGCCTCGTACGCGATGTTCGTGCTGGGCACACAAAAACCAAACGCGCCGGCTGTTCGCCGGCGCGTTTGCCTTTCCTGTAATACTTACTGACGCGGCGGCCGAACGTCGACGCCGTAGACGATACCGGGCGTCGTGATCTTGTTGTTCGGGCTTCCGGCAACGCCTCGCGCAAAGACAAACGCCGTGAGCGCCGTACCGCCGACGGTGACGCCGGCTGCCGGATCGAGCAGCGCCTGCTGCGCTGCGCCCGCCGGAGCCTGAACCTTTGTCAGAATCGGCGTGGTCGTTCCCGCGTTGAAGGCGCGAAACGCCGCGGCGCCCGTGGCGAAGTTCGAGAAGGCAGTCGGCGTTCCATAGGTAACGTTCGCGAACGTCGGTGAGCTCGGGAGCGTCGCTCCAGTCGTCGTGTCGGCCGTTTTGTACACGTCAACCGGACCAAGCCCTGGGGCGGCATTGATCGCGCGAATCGCCACCTGGCTCGGGCTCACCGACGGTGGCGCGTCGGTCATGACCACGAACTGCTGGTGTGGCGTAACTCCAGTGCGCGCGAAGCCAGTGTGCAGAATTGTGTAGTACGTTCCCGCCGCCAGTGTCAGCGTCGTATCGAGGATCACCTGCGACACGACATTGATGTCCGTGCTCTGCATATCGGTGAAGACGCGGAAATGCCGCGATCCCGCCTTGATGCCCGTGTACTCCGTGACGGTGCGATAGGGCGTGTAGCCGGTCGACGGGTCGCCGAAGTTGAGGTTCTCGACGGCGTCGACGAGGTGTACGTCCACTTCGCCGGTATCTGGTATTGCGTGCACGTAGCGAACGTACGCCAGCGCGGGGATGTCCGAAGTCGTCCCGGTGATGTCATGTTTGCAACCGAGCATCACGGCGCCGGCCAGCGCAATCGGTGCAAAGCGAAGTAGTCTCATGAACGAAGTCTCCAAGAATTCTTGATGGCTGTCTGCGTGCGGCGTCTGCCGCGATCGTGCCTGTTTAACGAGTTCTCACGAGCCACTGGCTGGGCCGCCCGTGCCACCCTGCGGCGGTGATCCCGTGCCGCTCAGCCCCCGCGTCACGATGAACGCCGTGATCGCGAGAGCGGCCGCGCCCACGGCGACCCACGTCCGTCCGGGTGAGAATTGGCGCTTCTCCACGCTTCCGATGTATCCCGTATTCAACGGCACCTGCTCTCCGGTCCAGTGACTGGAGCCGCCGTTGAGCACATCGATCCCGGCAACGCTCACGACGTACGCATCGTCCGTCTGCTTGACGAGCGTGCCCTCTACCTTCAGGACGCCGGGGCCGAGGCGATCGGAGAGACCGACTCGACCGGCGTCCGTGATGTCGAACGTGTACCGCTCACCAGCGACTGGTGTCACACCGGCCATCGGCACGTACCGATAGCAAGCGCCTTGCAGCACCATCGCCGAGAGTGCGGGTACAGCAACCAACGAGCGTCGCATCAGAATCCGTACGTCCCCTTCGCCGCGGCAGACGGATTGCCGACGCCGCCAAGATTGTAGAACGGCTTGAGTCGTACCTGCATCTCCTGATATGGGACTGGGAACTGCAACGGCGTACCTTCCACGAGGTCACCCCATCCGCGCTCCGCAAAGAACCACTGACCGTATCCAGTGAAGTAGGTCTCCATGCGGTATTCGTACTTGAGCGCTTCCATCATGTTGCCACAGGCGGTTGGACCGTTGGGTCCACTCGGAACGCGCGGAACACAGTTCTGCGCGCCGGGCACCACTGCGGTCATCTTGCCGCCGACGTAAGTCGCTCCTGGTACTGGGGACGTGCCGTCGGCAACTGTGCCGGTAAGTGGCGGCAGATTGTGTTGTGTTCGACTCACATCGATCAGAGGGGCGGCCGCCGCGAAGTTGCCCTTCCGGATGTAGCCCTCAGCCGCGAGCAGATTAATCTCGGACAGCGACATTTCGATCCAAGGACCTTTGTTGTCCGAGTTGTTGACCGTTAGGTAGCGAAAACGGTAGTGGTCGTAGAACGACGTCCCCCAGGGATCGCCTGGTGGATCCTGTCCCGGCTGTCGATTGCGCAAGTACAAGCCAGTGGTGCCCGGAACCGCGACGTCCTGCCCGGTGAGCGTACCGCCAGAGCTGATAATCTGCGAATTCCGATCTTCTCCGGACGGCCAGCGGTTGTCACCCGTCCTCAGGAGGAAAGGTTGGCGATTGATCATCGATGTCGTGAGCCACGCATCGTATGCTCCCGACGTATCCGCCATTCCCAGATACAACATCGAAGCGTCGCCCCAGCCGCCATAGCGGTAGCAGTTCGTGACCTCTTGTTGCTGCCAACCCGCCTGGATCGAAAGCGTAACGACCAGATCCGACGTGATACCGTTCGTTGCATCAGCGATCACTTGATCCCAGTTCACCGCTGCGCGATCAGCCGGTGTTCGCGCTACACCAGCGCGGAATCGAGCTTGATACGACCGTACGATCCGGATGAAGGTCGGCTGATCGACGCTGAGACCATTGATCCATGTTGACGTGAACGGCGTGGGATTTCCGGTGACCGCCGTCGAACGAGCGATGGTTAACGCGCTGTCGAGATCCCCGAGCGCGGCCGTCATGACGGCGGCGTAGCCGCTGAGCGGCTGGGGCGGACCGAGCGTTGGCGTCGTCGGAGTGACGATTGAGGCCGAATCGTAGACCAGGGCACTGTTGCCTAACGCGAGACCGAGCTCGAAGAAACCCCACGCTCGGGCTCTCGCATCCTGCGAGGCCGATCCAAGCGACTTTCCACCGGCTGTGAACTTGTCGAGCGCCGCAATCGCGATCGATATCCCCCTCGCCAACTTCTGCATGTTCTGGAAATCGGCGAAGTGAACGCCGGCGCCAGAATTGTTTACCGAGTTATCAATGAATTTGCGCGGGATTGCAGCGCGATACACCATGTCGAAGTTGGCCACGTTGCCGTAGCTCTCGAGCGACATCGCATTGAGCTGCGGCGCGATGTTGTTCGTGTGTATGCCGCTCCCCGTGAAGCCCACCTGCAGGTATCCCTGCGCAAAGACGGCCTCGATGTCGGTGCCCGTCGCCAGCACCTGAGCGATGTTCGGATTGTTCGGGTTGGTAACCTGAAGCGCATCCTTGCACGCCGCAGCTGCAATGGTGGCAGCGACCATGACGAGGCCGGTAGCCAGTTTTCTCATTCGAATTCACCTCGTGGAGGGTCACACCTCGTGGAAGACACATCATCGTCTTCCACGAGGCGCGTGCTTTTAGAAGCGCGTGCTCAAGCTGAGCGAGAAGGTGCGAAGATTCGGGAACTGATATGCGTCGACGCCGTTCACCGCGCCCGATCCGGACGTGCTGCCGGCGTTCGTTACACCGACTTCAGGATCGTACCCAGTGTAGTTCGTGAACGTCTTGAGGTTCCGGCCGATGAGGCCGATCGTCCAGTCGCCGACGCCGCGCACTGCACCATAGTTGTACGACACGTTGACCTCGCGAATCTTGGCGTAGCTCGCCTTCTCGAGGTTCACACTATTGACGCCTAACGCGTCATACAGGCCGCCGGTCCCGATGCCTGCATCCGCTGGGCCCTGACGCCAGTAGTAGCCGAGCGGCTTTGCGTCTTCGACGCTCTTCCCGTGCTGATCCTCTTCTCGATCCTGGAAGTCGCCGAACGACCAAGCACGCGCCTGGTTCCACACGTACTGGCCGAACGAGCCATCCACCAAGGCATACAGGAACAGCTTCTTGTAGTTGAAGGTCTGCGAGTGACTGATGCGGAACTTGGGTAGCGCGCTTCCAAGGAAGACATTCGCCGACGAGCCCGTAACCGGATCGCGAACCTTGATCGGCATGCCCCAGTTGAGCTGACCGCCCCAAGGCGCCGAAGCCGACGGCAGAACCGCGTTCCACAGATTCTTCTTGATGCCGTCGCCTAACGCATTGCCCTGGCCGACCCAGGCGATGAGACCGTCGCCGTTCTTCTGGAACGCGCTGCCCGGACCACCGCACTGCGATTGGAACGCCGAAGGAAGCTGCCCGCAGCTCGTTATGAACTGGCGGCCGTAAAACTCGGCGTAGGGCATGCCTTGCTGGGCGTAGAAGACCGAGCCCGAGTTCTGGTAGTCCGTGCCGTAGAGGAATGGCGCTTCGTTGAGCTGGCTGATCATCGTGATCGTGCGATCATAGTTGAACCGCGCCGACCACCCGAGGTTGCGCCGCTGCAGGATCGGCACATTCACCGACAGCTCGATCGTCTTGTTATCGAGCGTTCCCGCGTTTGTCCACACCTGGTTGAACCCTTGCGATGCCGGAAGCGGCACCGGCAGGATCTGATCCTTCGTGATATCGTGCGCCAGTGTCACGTTCAAACCGTAGCGGTGCAGAATCTCCGCATCGGCACCGATTTCGGTCTCGTACGTCGTCTCCGGGCGCAGGTTGGGGTTACCCTGCGTGTTTTGCGACAGCGTTCCACCCGTGCCGATCGTGTACGTCTCGTATTGGGCGACGAACGGCGGACGTCCACCCGCCGTGCCATACGATGCACGGAACTTCAGATCGTTCACCGGCGAGAAGAACCACCACGACTCGTCGGAGATACGCCACGCCGCGGATGCACGGCCATAGTTCGCCCAGCGATTGTCGCTACCGAACAGCGAGCTGCCATCGCGACGCACCAGCGCGTCGATGAAATACCGGCTCTTCCAATCCGCCGTGATGCCGTTCGTGATGCCGACGGAGCGAATGGACTGCGTCGTCGAGTTCAGGCCGAAGCCCGTCGTCGCGTCCTTCGCTGTCGTTAGGCCGGCGACCGCCAGCGTCGATCCATTGAGCGCTTCGCTGTAGATGTCCTGCTCCTCGTACAGATAGCGAGCCGTGTAGCGCGCGGTGAGGTTACCCCAGCTGCGGTGCGCCGACCCGTTGAGCGCCGTGTTGTACGATTGGCCGTAACCAGCATAGTGGCTCTGCGATCCCAGGTTGTCCGACGATACTGCGGTCGTGCGGAACCCCTTGTCGAACATGAACAGACCGCTCGAGTTCGTGCGATCGTAACTTCCATTCGCGTCGAGATCGAGCCACGTCGTCGGCGTATACCGAGCCGTTAGGTTGCCGAGGAATCGATCGTCGAGATCGTTCTCGCGACGATTCTCGAAGTAGTACAGCGGGTTGTAATTCTGCGAACCCTGAATCAGCGGGTTGTCGCGCACATACAACCGGCCCTGATTGTCCGTCGCCAGCAGGTTCACCGCCGATGGAGACCGCGTCAGGTTGAAGAAGCCCGTTCCCTGCTCGGCGTTGCCGCCGTCCTGCCATGCGCGCGAATAATAGGTGCGAGCGCCAAACGTCCAGTCGTTGCCGACGGTCTGGTCGACGTTGACACGCACCGAGTTGCGCTTGAACCCCGTTAGGCTCCTGATCGACCCTTGCTGCCAGAGATTCGATCCACTCACGAAATAGCTGGTTCCACCATTGTTCCCCGACGCGTCGAGCGTCGTATTGGTGAATTGCCCGTTCGTAACCATCTGAGCGAGCGGGTTGTACGTCATCGGAAACGCGTTCACTTCATAAAGGTTGCGAAGCAGCGGTGCCTTTGCCGCCGATGCGATGCCGAAATCCTGCCGGAAACCCACCGGCGAGAGCGCAACCACGCCAGCGAGCTGATTCACGCGCAAGGCTTCTTCACCAAAGTTCACAGTCTGTGCGCAGGGCCCGAAGCTCGTGACCACACAGTAGCGGGTTTGCGTCTCATCCATCATCAGCATGCTGAAGTCGGAATACGGGAAGGTGTGCTCGATATCGCTTCCGCCGTATTCCGTGCGCAGGTTGTAATGGATGCCCGATCCGGCGTTGCGTCCGGACTTCGTCGTGATGGAGATGACGCCGTTCGCCGCGCGCGAGCCATACAACGATGCTGCCGCCGCACCCTCAACGACTTCGACGCTCTCGATGTCGGCCGGGTTGATGTCGGCGAGCGTACCACCTTGCAGCGAGAGCGCCGTTCCGAGTTGGTTGACGCCGATGCCCGGGTTGAGGATAATGCCGTCGACGATGTAGAGCGGATCCTGGCCGCGACCCGTTCCGTTGATCGACTTCGGGCCGCGAAGCATGACGGCCGGCGCACTCCCCGGCCGGCCGCTCGCCTGCACGATCTCGACGCCCGGCACCTTGCCGGCAAGCTGCGTCAGTACGTTCGTCGCACCTGGTACCGGCATCTCGCTCTGGTCGACGTGCGCAACCTGGAACGGAAGGTTCTTCTGCTCGGTTCCAGCCGTTACGCCGGTGACCACGACTTCCGCCAGCCGATTGACGTCTTCCTTCAGCGAGAAATTCACTGATTGAGCGCCCGGCGTGATGTTGATCAGGCGAACCGTTGGCGCGCGACCGAACGCGCGAGCACGCAGGTTCGCCTGCCGCCCATCCACACGAGCCGCTGGAATGTTGATCGAGTAGTTCCCCGATGCATCGCTGCGGACCGAGAGACTCATCTCGGTGATGTAGACGTTTGCCCCCTCGACTGGTTGTCCGAAGTCCGTCGTCACCTTGCCGGTGATCACGGCGTTCTGTGCTTGGGCTGCGGCGCCCCCCGCCCCCGTGAGCGCAATGGCGCATAGGGCCACGGCCACGATTCGAGCACGACTCATGGTGTTCGTCTCACGCGTTGGAGATGATGAGAGCGCGCGGTCGCGCGCCTCGGAAACCGTGCGTCGCGTCGGGCCGGCGCAACCGCACGAGACCTTCAACCGAATACCGAAGAACTGCACCGCGCACGAGGCGCGGAATTCGTTTCACTGCGACGGCTGACGAACAGCGGAAATCGCTTGTGGATTCAGAAGGGCTTTACAACGCAGGACGGGCCGATCGCCATTCCCTCGCGCCTTACCCGGCTCGGGAGAGGGATCGATCGGTGACTGAGAAATTCACGAAACGCTAACCAGCCAAGTGGTACCAGGGGTCACATTGTCGCGCCGGCGCAACACAAATCCGTGGGACTAACCGGCTGTCAGGACATTTGGTTCGCCACTTCTCCGGCGCGGCCAACGTATGTACCGGTACACGCACTGCGCAAGGGTTTTCGTCGGGCAGCTAGCGGGGACGGACCGTAACACTTTGCCCTTGCGATCGCGTTCGATCGGCCGCACGATTGCCAACCGACACCCACCGGAGCTCTTCGTGCTCGCCCAACGCAGGATCGTTACACGCCGACCCCAGACCAAACATTTGTCTGAACGAATCGCCTGGCGATTCAAAGTCGCGTTCCTCTGCACATTGCTGTCTTGGGCCGCAGCCTGCGCCTCGGCCGGCAACTCACGTCAGTCGGCGAGCAACGAATCGCTCATCACGCTCGACGAGATCGAAAACTCGCATCAACCGACGCTTTACGACGTCGTTCGTGCATTGCGTCCCAACTGGCTGCGCAACGCGCCGAGTGCGGTCCGCAGCGACGTCGACTCCGGAATCAGCGTGTACCTGGACACGCAACGGGCGGGCAACATCGATGTGCTGCGCCAAATGCCGAGCTCCTCAGCCACGTCGCTGCGCTTCTACAGCGCCAGCGAAGCCCAATCTCAGTTCGGGCTCGGTAACCTCCATGGCGTGATTCAGGTCGTCAGCTCCCGCGGTTCTCGTTAGGACGGCTCCGCTCGAAGTACCCAAAGCAGCGGGGGCGCCGACTTCTGGTCAGCGCCCCCGTCCTCTCTTGCTACAGACGTCTTACCGTTAGGCGACCTGCGCACGCTCCGTGACGACCCGCACCTGGTTGTCCACTACCTGAAGAAACCCGCCCTCGATCGCGTATCGCCGCTCGTTGCCGCCAATCCGCAGGGTGCCTTTCCCCAAGAGCGTCATCATCGGCGCGTGTCCGGTGAGAATGCCGATCTCGCCATCGAACGCTGGTGCGACGACTGACTCCGTGGTCCCCTCGAACAAAACCGACTCGGGAGAAATGACAGTCACCGTTAGCATTTCTTCAACCTCCCTTAACCCTGCGCCAAGCGCTTGGCGTTCTCTGCGACATCCTCGATACCGCCCGCCATGAAGAACGCCTGCTCAGGCAGGTTGTCGAACTCGCCGGCAACGAGCCGTTCGAACGAAGAGACCGTCTCCTCGAGCTTGACGTATTTGCCCACGATGCCGGTGAACTGCTGTGCCACCGCGAACGGTTGCGACATGAAGCGCTGCACGCGACGCGCGCGGGCCACGATGCGCTTGTCCTCCTCCGACAGCTCGTCCATGCCGAGAATCGCGATGATATCCTGCAGTTCCTTATAACGCTGCAGAATGCGCTGCACTTCCGTCGCAACCTTATAGTGGCGCTCTCCGATGTACTGCGGATCGAGAATTCGCGAGGACGATGAGAGGGGATCGACTGCGGGATAAATACCGAGCTCGGTAATGGCACGGGAGAGGACGACCGTCGCGTCCAGGTGCGCGAACGCAGTCGCCGGCGCCGGATCGGTGATGTCGTCTGCTGGCACATAGATGGCCTGCACCGACGTGATCGATCCGGTTCGCGTTGACGTAATGCGCTCCTGCAGATCGCCCATCTCCGTCGCCAGCGTCGGTTGATAGCCCACCGCGCTCGGCATGCGGCCAAGGAGCGCCGAGACTTCCGAACCGGCCTGCGTAAAACGGAAGATGTTATCGATAAACACCAAAACGTCCGCGCCTTCCGTATCTCGGAAGTATTCAGCCACCGTGAGTCCCGTTAGGCCCACACGAAGTCGCGCGCCCGGCGGCTCGTTCATCTGCCCGTATATGAGCGCGACCTGGCCAAGGATGTTCGCTTCCTTGAACTCCAGATAGAGATCATTGCCTTCGCGTGTGCGCTCGCCAACGCCGCAGAACACCGACCTGCCGCCGTGTCCCTTCGCGACATTGTTGATCAGTTCCTGAATGATGACCGTCTTACCCACGCCCGCGCCGCCGAACAGTCCGATCTTTCCGCCCTTCACGAATGGCGCGATCAGATCGATGACCTTGATGCCAGTCTCGAAGACCTCGGTCTTGGGCTCGAGGTTGACGAAGTCCGGACGTTTGCGATGGATCGGCCAGCGCGGCGCATCCTTCGGAATGGCGGGACCGTTATCAACGGGCTGTCCGACCACGTTCAGGATTCTGCCTAACGCTGCCTCGCCGACCGGCACCGTAATTGGACCGCCCGTGTCGACGACCTCGAAGCCGCGCTCCACACCGTCCGTCGACGACATCGCGACCGCGCGCACCTGATTCCGTCCGATGTGCTGCTGAACTTCGACAACGACGTGAATGTCCTCGCCTGTCGCCGCCTTTCCAATGATGTCGAGTGCGTTATAGAGCTCCGGCAGGTGCTCGGCTTCGAACTCGACGTCGAGCACTGGTCCAATGACCTGAACGATCCTGCCGATGTTTTTGATCGCCGTTGTCGCGGCCATGTTGTTCCTCGAGTGATCTGTCGACTAGGAGCGCGGTGCGCTCCGGTCATTCATCCCTGCAATGCGGCCGCTCCACCGACGATCTCCGCAATTTCCTGCGTGATGTTCGCCTGGCGCGCTCGGTTGTACGTACGACGAAGAATGTTGAGCATGTCGCTCGCGTTATCGGTCGCGTTTTTCATGGCTGTCCGCTGCGCGCTGTAGAACGCGGCGGTGTTCTCGACGAGCGCTCGATACACCATGTTGCGCACATACGATGGCAGCAGCGAAGACAGAATCTCCTCCGCCGACGGGAAGAGCAGATAATCATGCTGTCTTCCCTTCTCGCGCTCAGGCGGCGCAACGGGGAGAATCTTCTCGGTCGTGGGCGGCGTCGAGATTGCCGACTTGAAATGCGCGTGCACGATGTACACGGCGTCCAACTGGCCGTTCGCGAACGCCGTCATCAATCCATCGACGAGCTCGGCAGCGTTCTGAACCGTCGGGCGGTCGCCGATGTCCGTACGGCTCGACGCGATGGCGCGACCGACGTAGCGATAATATCCAAACCCTTTGCGACCAACCGCGTGCAGCTCGACCTCGACGCCATCCCGCTCGAGCTGCCCAATAAGGTTGCGGCTCTCGCGAATGAGATTGGCGTTGTAGGCGCCGGCGAGGCCGCGGTTACCGGTGATCAACAACACCGCGGCGCGGCGTACCTGCGTCGGCTGACGCAACAGCGGAAAGCGCTCCGCGAGGTCGGGTGAGTACAACCGCGACATCACGTCGCCTAACGCTTGAGCGTACGGACGCGCGGCGACGACGCGGTCCATCGCGCGTTTCATCTTCGACGTCGCGACCATCTCCATCGTGCGCGTGATCTTGCGCGTGTTCTCGACGGACTTGATGCGACCTTTGAGCTCGCGTCCCTTGGCCATTGCCGAATTCCGACTGGGGGCTGTCTGTCGTCGAGCTGCCTAACGAACTGCGGCTTCGATCGTCGGCCGCTCTTCGCGGGTGCCGATCGATTTCTTGTACGCCTCGATACCACGCCGGAGGTCGGCCTCGATCTCTTTCGTGAGATCCTTCGCTTGGCGAAGCCCGTCTCCCACCTGGGGGAAGCTGGCAGCCATATAGTCGAGGAACCCGCGCTCGAACGCGCGAACGTTCTGTGTCGGCACGTCGTCGAGGAATCCGTTCGTCACCGCGTAAATGATCATGACCTGCTGCTCGACCGGCATCGGCTGGTACTGACCCTGCTTCAGCACCTCGACGGTGCGTGCGCCACGATCGAGCTGGCGCTTCGTAGCGGCGTCGAGGTCCGACGCGAACGCCGCGAACGCCTCGAGCTCGCGGTACTGCGCCAGGTCGAGACGGAGACGACCGGCGACCTTGCGCATTGCTTTCACCTGCGCGGAGCCGCCGACGCGCGAGACCGAGATGCCGACATTGATCGCGGGCCGAACGCCAGCGAAGAACAGGTCGGCCTCGAGAAAGATCTGGCCGTCGGTGATCGAGATGACGTTCGTCGGAATGTACGCCGAGACGTCGCCCGCCTGCGTCTCGATGATCGGGAGCGCCGTCAGCGATCCGCCAGGCTTTAGAATATTCTTACCGTCGACCACACCCGCGTCTTCGCGGAGCTTGGCGGCGCGCTCGAGAAGTCGCGAGTGAAGGTAGAACACATCGCCGGGATATGCTTCACGACCTGGCGGACGCCGCAGGACGAGCGACAGCTGACGATACGCTGCCGCCTGCTTCGACAGATCGTCATAGACGCAGAGCGTCGGACGGCCTTCGTTATACATGAAGTACTCGGCCATCGCGCAGCCGCAGTACGGCGCGATGTACTGCATCGGCGCCGGGTCTGACGCTGACGCGACCACGACGATCGTGTACTCCATCGCGCCAGTCTCGCGCAACCGCTCGACCACCGACGCGACCGTCGACGCCTTCTGGCCGATGGCGACGTACACGCAGATGACGCCTTGGCCCTTCTGATTGATGATCGTATCGATCGCGACCGCTGTCTTGCCCGTTCCGCGATCACCGATGATGAGCTCGCGCTGACCACGGCCAATCGGGATCATCGAATCGATTGCTTTGAGTCCGGTTTGGAGCGGCTCCTTCACGGGCTGCCTAACGATAATACCAGGCGCCGGAGACTCCACCTTCCGCGTCATCGTCGCGACGATATCACCTTGCCCATCGATCGGCAGGCCGAGCGCATCCACAACGCGGCCGACGAGAGCAGGCCCAACCGGTACGTCGAGCACGCGCGACGTCCGTCGCACCTCGTCGCCCTCTTTGAGCTGGAGGTAATCGCCGAGGATGACGGCGCCGATGTTGTCTTCCTCGAGGTTCAGCGCGAGCGCGGTGACAGAGTTGCCCGTCTCCGACGATCGAATCTCGAGCATCTCACCCGCCATCGCCTTTTGGAGTCCGTAGATGCGGGCAATGCCGTCCTTCACCTCGAGCACCGTCCCGACGTCCTCCACATCGAGCTCATGGAGGTCGGCCGCTTCGATCTCGCGGAGCAGGATGTCCTTGATTTCACCCGGGCGGAGCGTCGTGTCGGTGGCCATACGGAGTCCGGAGTCGTGCAGCTGTGAAGGGCCAAAAAGCGCTTGTGAAAAATATCACAAGCTCGGCTTCCCGCAAGACGCGCCCAGCCACCAGAGCGTCACGCGCGCTTCATCGCGTCGCAAAGCGGTTTGGAAACGAATCGCGTTGGATCGATACCGCAAGCAAGTGCTCGTGCTGTCATTTTCGCGCCATGGCTGCTGGCGTCCGTGATCTCAAAGTCTGGCAAGAGGCCGTCGCCCTCGGGGGCGAAGTGCTCCGAGTCATACGGCACAGCGCACGACGCGAAACCAAATCCGCGACGGACGCGGTCATCCTCACCGCACTCGCCATAGCGAGTCACGTTGCCGAGGGTTACGGGCGCTACACGGCGCCCGAGCAGCGGCAACTGTACCGGGCTGCAAAACGCGACTTGCTCCGGCTCGAGACCCAACTCGCCATCCTGCGCCACGCCGATCTCCTCTCCATCGCTGCCCACGGAGAGCTCTTGAAGCGAACTCACCACGTCGGTCGCCTGCTTGCCGGTTACATCGTCTATCTCGAGCGTCAAAACGCATCCGAAGACGAAAACGCCGCAGCGCCAACCCCGCCGAAGCCCATCTCGTCGACGGCGCCCTCGTAAGGCGAATCGGTCGCCTATTGACCGCGGCTCCGTCCGTGCCCCCTCGAGAACCGCTCGATGAGATCGACCGTTCGCAAACGCGAGAGCGACGTAGACTTTGTTCCCACGATCCGCTGTGAAGTGGTCGAGAGATGCGAGGGTGAAGCGAAGCCTAACACCTTCGCGACGTCGCGAACATCATAACCAGGATTCTTGGCTAGTTCGGCAGCCGCGAGGAGTCTGACGAGATCGATCACGCGCTTGAGGTTGGGCCCGCCATCCGCCGCAAACGTTCGACTGAGATGCTCTCGCGTGACGTGGAGAGCTGCCGCTAACGAGTCGGTGCGAACACCGCGACCGGCCCGTCCGACGACACTTCGCCACGTTTCCTGCTGCAGCGGGGTCGAGAGGGCGAGAGCACTCGGCGGGTCGTGCAACGCGCGAGCGAATCGTGATGTGAAAGAGGCTCGGCTCACCATATCTCGAGCGATGACATCATCTACGCCTTCCACAAGAACATCCGAAAAATCGTACGCCGCACACTGAGCCAATGTCGGTCCATCGGACGCTCGCAGCGGCAGAAGACCGAAGAAGGGCACGCTCGGAAATTCGCGGGCGAGAGCTGCGGCCCGCCAAGTCTCGTCCGCCACGGTCGCTGCCGATCCGACGTCGACGATGGCGGCATCGACCAGAATGTCCCTGAACGTCTGCGCGAAGGTCGCTGAGGTCCTCGTTATAACGAGCCGATTGCGACGACGCGGAAATACGGAACGCGCCATCGCGCGCGCACGGTCGCGCGGGGCGAAGATGACGATCGAGGGCGTGCTCACAGCGGCCGCCGAACCATGGCGCGCACTCACGAGCATTCGATCCTTAGAGGGACGAGGGCGAAGTCGTAACGCTTGGAACAAGAGAGCGCGCCTTTCTCAACACGTCGCGCGCATTGGCATACGAGATCAATTCTTCGGCTTCATTGAAGGGAAGCCAGCGGCAAGCGGTTATGCCTTCGGTGCGCTGCGGCGATGTCGACGACTCTGCCGTCTCCATCAAATAGAAGTGACAGATCTTGTGAATCAGCTTGCCCCGAAAGCGAAAGTGCCAATCGATGGTTTCGATCAGGCCGCGCATCGCGAGATCCAAGAGGCCGGTTTCCTCGCTTACCTCTCGCAGGGCAGCGCTATCAGGCTGCTCCCCCTCTTCGACGTGGCCCTTGGGAAAGCCCCAGTTCTTGTAGCTGTCGCGAATGAGGAGATACAGCGGCTCGCCGCCGACAATGCGGTATACGACCCCTCCCGCTGAGGTCTCTTCCTTGGCACGCGCGCGCTTCATCGCTGCTCGGCGTTGCCACGGCTGGGCGCGCCTCCCCCTCCGCCCACCGGTCCCTGCATGCTCGCGCCCGCGATGCTCGAGAAGGGCTCTTCCTCGAGCGTCGGCCGGCCTTCAATGAATTGCCTAACAATTGGATCGGTCGTGTTACGAATTTCATCAACTGTTCCAACCTGCTGAACTCGGCCCTGATACAGCATGGCGATCCGACTGCCGACGGTGTACGCGCTGCGCATGTCGTGGGTGATTACGACACTCGTAACCCCGAGTCGTTCGCGCATGCGCACCATCAGCTCATCGATCACCGCGCTCGTCACCGGATCGAGTCCGGTCGTTGGCTCATCGTAGAGGATGTACTTCGGGCGCAGCGCGATTGCCCGCGCAATACCGACGCGCTTGCGCATGCCGCCGGACAGTTCGGCGGGAAACCGCGCCTGCACGCTGGGCAGATCGACGAGCTCGAGCGCTTCACCCACGCGCCGCTGAATCTCGTCTTCCTCCAGATGCTGTTGTTTGCGGAGTCCCATCGCGACGTTCTCGCCGATGGTCATCGAATCGAACAGCGCGGCGAATTGAAAGACGTATCCGATGTGCGAACGCAGTTCGTATAGCTCGCGCCGAGGGAGCGTCGGCACTTCGCGGCCATCGACCCACACCTCACCGCGATCGGGCTCGAGCAGTCCGACAATGTGCTTGATCGCTACCGACTTCCCCGTGCCCGAGTAGCCGATGATCACCATCGTTTCTCCCTCGGCGACATCCAGAGAGAATCCCTCGAGCACGCGCTTGGGTCCGAACGACTTGTAGACGTCGACGAGGCGAATCATGCGAAAGGCGCTACTGCATAGCGGGGCGAGTCACGGAGGGCGACGCGAAATCTGTCCGGAGCATGACTGCTCTCGCTAGGGCTTGAGTCACAGGGATGCTCGTCGCCAGGAATGCAAAAAGAGAAAGGGGCCGGTGAGCACCGGCCCCTTCTCACGTAACACGTACGGCTTTAGGCAGCGAAACTGCCGAGCGCACGTCCGACGTCGCCTTCGCGTAACCGCTTGAGCGCACGATCGCGTAGCTGACGCACACGCTCACGCGTGACGCCAAGCATCGAACCGATCTCCTCGAGCGTGTGCTCACGTCCGCCCTCGAGACCGAAGTAGAGACGTAGCACCTTTGCGTCGCGCGGCGGCAGAGTGCCGAGCGCCTGTTCGATTTCATCGTTGAGGAAGCGATTCATGGCTTCCTCTTCCGTATCCGGCATTTCATCGGCAACGAATCGCTCGATGAGCGAACGATCACCTTCCGGATCCATCGGGGCGTCGAGGCGGACGTCACTCGTATTGAGCGC
>DATBBP010000022.1:0-2615 GCA_036270935.1 Gemmatimonadaceae bacterium | reverse complement strand
GCGGGCGAGTCGTCGCGCACGTGGATCTCGATGCCGTCGGCGACAGGAACGCGCCGCCAGCTCCAGGGTTGGCCGTCGTTCGACTGAACGACAGCGTCGGCGCGTACGCCGAGCGCTGGGGCCAGCGACGTCGCAACGCGTCGTTCGAGGGCGTCGCCGGTCAGCTCACGGAGCTCGCTCTTGATTGCGTCGAGCGTCGTGCCTTCTCGTTGACGGATCTTGATCGCGAGGAGCTGAAGGAAATGACGGTAGTTGTATGTCGCGGCAGTTCCAGTACCCTCGGGCCTGTCGAGCAGGCCATTCGCGACATAGAACCGGATCGACCTGGCGCTGGGCGCCACGCGTGCCGACGCGTTAGTCGGGCGCATCCCAGTCGCATCGACGAGAGCAGTAACATGAGCGGCCAAGCCGCGCGCATTCCAGGGCGCGTGCCGGGCGTGAGCACGAAGCAACGAGATTGGCGACTCAGTCATGCGTGTCGGCTATTGCCGTTCCGTCGAGCTTTCGGTGAGGCAGCGTAATTGTCACAGTCGTTCCAGCGTCGGCGGTACTCTCGAGCGTAATCGAGCCACCATGCTCGTCGAGAATGCGTTGACAGAGCGCTAACCCGAGGCCGGAGCTGCCGGGTTTCGTCGTGAAGAACAGCTCGAACACGCGAGAGAGGAGCTCCGGGGCGATTGGCAGACCGTCGTTCTGCAGACGACAACGCCATGCTCCACGCGGCAACGTGGTCGAAGTGAGCGTCAGATCGCTGCCCTCCGGCGCCGCATCGGCCGCATTCGAGAGGACGTGCGAGAAGACGTGGGCAATCTGTTCCGGGTCGACGTCGCACATTATGCGTGGTTCCGCTGCGCGATACCGAGCAACGAGCGCCTTGCTCTCGAGCAAGCCTCGTTTCGACATCAGCACGCCGTGCCATATGGCGTCCGGATCCGCCGACACGACACGCAGGGGCGCCGGACTGCCGTACTCGAGCAGCGAGCTGACAACAGCGTTGAGTCGCTCCACCTCCCGAAGAATACGGCCGACGTTCTTCTCGATCACCGGATCGTCCCGAACGCGAAACCGCAGTAGTTGGGCGGCGGAGGAGATTCCAAACAGAGGATTGCGAAGCTCTCGAGCGATGCCGGCAGAGACTTCACCGATGGCCTCGAGTCGACGCTTATTCGTGAGCCGATTCACGACCTCGGCGCGCTCGATCGCCGACGCAACCTGCGACGCGACGCTCCCGACGATTTGCTCCAGCTCCTGCACGCGCGTCGAGTCGGTCCGGCTCACGATGACGGTGACAGCGCCGCGCACATCGCCACTCGTCATCGGTACCGTGATCTCCTTGGCGTGCGGGAGATCGCGCTCGACGGGAGCGAATTCGTTCAGCGCACGTTGCCACGTCGGAGTCAGCGACGTCGTCAGCGATTCGCGCTCCTCATCAAAACCCACGCTGTGAACAAGTTCGAATCGCCCCAGACCGGTATCGAGAACGGAGATCGCGACCGCGTCGCACATTGCGACATGTCGAATCTGCTGCGCCGCCTCGTTGAGTACTCGCTCGAGAGAAATGGTTGGTGCGAGCGCAATGGCCGCGTCGAGCACTTGTCGTTCACTGCTCGTTTGGCTTCTGCCGACTTCCGAGTGGATCGAAGGCGCGCTCATGAGTGGATATTACGAGCGCCGATAATAAAGCGAAACGGCGGAGCGCCATCGTGAGCTCCGCCGTTTTCGCGAGCTACATCGATTGAGTGCTAGCGACGGCCGCGCTTCCGAGCGCCCTTCTTGGCGCCTCCGCGGTTCTTCGCGCCGCCTTTCTTGGCGCCGCCCCGCTTTTTGGCGCCGCCCTTCTTCGCAGCTTTGCGTGCACTTTTCTTGGCGCCGCCTTTCTTGGCGCCGCCCTTCTTCGCCGCCTTTCGGGCGCCACCCTTCTTCGCGCCGGCTTTCTTGGCGCCGCCGCTCTTCTTTGCGCCGCCAGCTTTTTTCGCACCGGCGGATTTCGAAGCGGTCTTCCCTCCGCCAGAACTGCCGCTGCTCATGCCACCACTGGTTGCGGCGCTGCCCGAGGTGCCGAACGTGCTGCCGCTCGCTGTGCCAGCGGTACCACTCGTCGAGGGTCGGCGACCACCGGCGGGGAAGACTTCGGTCTCCTCCTCCTCTTCTTCGGTGAAGGTGCCCTCCTCTTCCTCGTCCTCATCTTCGTCGGTGCTATCCCAGAGATCGTCGCTGCCGCGTGTCCCCGACCAACCGGTCTCCTCGTCCTCGTCGTCGTCGTAGTTGCCGCCGCCGCCGGCACCGCCGCCGCCACCATAACCAAGATCATCCGCGTCGTCGTCGCGGTCCGAGAACCGAAACTCCTCGTGCAACTCGTCACCCCGCGGCATGCGCGCCTCCTGAGGCAAGTGTGATGTCAAACGTAGTTAGTAAGCTGCAAGCGACCCAACGTCGCGCCCTCGGCGCACGTCGTGTGCCGATCCCGCGCGCGTGCAGCATCGCGATGCGTTCGGTGATCGCACGCATTAAAACGCGTGCACATGCGTTGACGCAACACCCTAGTACAATGTCATGGCGTTTCCGTCAAGTCATCGTGCATGTGCAGGTCATCGCGATGACGCACCAGCGTACGT
>DATBBP010000021.1:0-2228 GCA_036270935.1 Gemmatimonadaceae bacterium | reverse complement strand
CAGCATGCGCATTCCGAGATCGTGGGGATGCTGCCCGAGGGCAACTGGATCACTCGAGCACCGTCCCTCCGGCGGAAGATGTCGCTGCTCGCCAAGGTGCAGGACGAGGCCGGTCACGGCCTCTACATCTATTGTGGCACGGAGACGCTCGGGGTCGATCGACAGGAGCTGATTGAGCAGCTTCTGAATGGCACGGCGAAATACTCGAGCATCTTCAATTACCCAACGTTGACCTGGGCGGACATCGGCGCGATCGGCTGGCTGGTGGACGGCGCCGCGATCGTCAACCAGACGATGCTCGCCAAAGCGTCGTACGGCCCCTATGCGCGCGCGATGGTCCGCATCTGCAAGGAAGAGAACTTCCACAAGCGACAGGGCTACGAGATCATGGCGACGCTTGCCGCCGGCACGCCGGAGCAGCGGCGCATGGCGCAGGACGCGCTCGATCGCTGGTGGTGGCCGTCGCTCATGATGTTCGGCCCACACGATAGCCAGTCGTCCAACAGCGACGAGCTGATGCGCTGGGGTGTCAAGCGTAAGAGCAACGACGAGCTCCGTCAGCGTTTCATCAACCAGACCGTTGCTCAAGCCACTGCGATCGACCTGGTCATTCCAGATCCGCAGCTGGCTTTCGACGAGACCAATGAGAACTGGACGATTGGTCCCATCGATTGGGACGAGTTCTGGCGCGTGGTCAAGGGAAACGGCCCGTGCAACCGGGAGCGACTCGCGGCGCGCCGTGACGCACACGCGGAAGGTGAATGGGTCCGCGTTGCCGCGGCGGCGTACGCCACCAAGCAAAGCGCCGCCAGTTCTCCCTCCCAGGCTGCCTAACGGGTCGCCTGAACCAAGACGATGGCAAACGAGAACACGAAGACCGGATCGCGCGCCGACGGGGCGGAGCCGCGCGACAGCCAATGGCCGCTATGGGAGGTCTTCGTCCAACCGCCGGGCGGCGATCCGCACGAGCACGCGGGAAGCGTGCACGCGGTCGACGCCGAGTCGGCGTTGCAGAATGCACGCGACGTCTACGCGCGACGCGGTGAGGCAGTAAGCATCTGGGTTGTTCGCTCCGGACAGATCACGGCGTCGACTCCGGACGACATGGGTCCGTTCTTCGATCCCGGCAACGACAAGCCGTACCGGCATCCGCAGTTCTACAAGGTGCCTCGTGGCGTCAAAGTCTGAGGAACGCGGAAGCGCGTGGGTCACGCCGATGAGCAACTCTTCATCCGATTATCTGCTCAGACTAGGCGACGACCGGCTCGTGCTCGGACATCGACTGTCGGAGTGGTGCGGACACGCGCCGATCCTCGAGGAGGACATCGCTCTTGCGAACATCGCGCTCGACCTCATCGGTCAGGCGACACTGCTGCTCGGTCTCGCCGGCAAGAAGGAGGGCAAGGGGCGCGACGCCGATGCGCTGGCCTACCTTCGCGACGCGGTCGACTATCGGAACGCCTTGCTCGTCGAGCTCCCGAAAGGCGACTTCGCCGTGACGATCGTTAGGCAACTGTTCTTCAGCGTCTTCGCGCTCCTCCAGGCCGAAGCACTCCAAGGCAGCACCGATCGCGACCTCGCTGGCATCGCCGCCAAGGGAGTGAAGGAGTCGCGGTACCATGTCCGACATAGCGCCGATTGGGTCGTGAAGCTCGGCGGAGGAACGGAGGAGAGCCACGCTCGCGCGCAGCGCGCCGTTGACGATCTGTGGCGCTACACCGGTGAGCTCTTCCTGGCCGATGACCTCGATCGCGGTGTGGCCGCCGCCGGACTCGGCGTCGACCCGTCGTCACTCGAGCAAACGTGGCAGACCACGATCCGCGACGTCCTGGCTCGCGCGAGCCTAACGATTCCCGAAGGCGTCTACATGCAGCGCGGCGGCCGCGAGGGGCGGCACACGGAGCACCTCGGCCATATGCTCGCCGAGATGCAGATCGTCGCGCGCTCGCACCCGGGAGCATCGTGGTGAGCGGGACACTCACGCGCGACGATGTCTTCGCGATCCTCGACGAGGTGAAGGATCCCGAAGTGCCCGTGTTGAGCGTGGTCGAGCTCGGAATCGTTCGCGACGTGGTCGTCGATGGGTCGAGCGTGACGGTGACGATCACGCCGACCTATTCAGGCTGTCCAGCGATGCGCGTGATCGAAGAGGACATTACCGCCGCGCTCGAGGCACGCGGTCTGTCGCCGATACGTCTCGAGACCGTGTACGCACCAGCCTGGACAAC
>DATBBP010000020.1:0-8050 GCA_036270935.1 Gemmatimonadaceae bacterium | reverse complement strand
CGATTGAACCGCTCCACGTGACCCGTCTGGATCAACGCGCCCGTTCGCGCCGCGATCGCCAAGAGCTCGTCCGCCTCGGCCAACGTCGCCGCGATAGGCTTCTCGATGAGTAAATGCTTACCACGCTCGAGCGCCGCCTTCGCGACGTCGTAGTGCGCGGGCGTTGGCACGACAACGGTCGCCGCGTCAACGGCGTCGAGCAGCTCCTCCAGGCGGTCATACGCACGAACGCCGAGCTCCTTCGAGACTGCCGCCGCGCGATCGGCCCGCGCCTCGTAGAAGCCGATCAATCGCGCACCCGGTACGTCGCGAAAAATGCGGACGTGATGATAGCCGAGGGCACCGGCGCCGATCACCCCGACGCGCACCTCGTGTTGTTTCGGCATGCGTCAGATCACCAATCCGCGGTCGCTGCGATCGAGGAAGCTCAGAAATTCCTCGACTTCGGGAAATCGCTGCAGCTCCTCCTCCGCGCGCTCGCGAGCTTGCGACAGGTTCAGGTCGGAGTTGAAGAACAGTCGATACGCGCGCTTGAGCTCTCGTTGCACATCCTCCGAGAAACCGTTGCGCTGCAGACCCACCTTGTTCAATCCGTACAGACGAATCGGGTTGCCATTCGCCTTGACATACGGTGGTACATCCTTCGACACGCGAGAGCAGCCGCCAGTAAAGCTGTAACGGCCGATCTGCACGAACTGATGCACGGCAGACTGGCCTGACACGATTGCTTTCTCGTCGATGCTCACGTGCCCGGCGAGCTGCACGTTATTGCCGAGGATGACGCCGTCGCCGATGTGACAATCGTGCGCCAGATGCACGTACGACATGATGAAGCAGCCCTTTCCGACTGTCGTCTTGAACGACTGCGAGGTGCCTCGGTTGATCGTTGAGTATTCGCGAATCGTCGTGCCTTCGCCGATCTCGACGGTCGTGTGCTCCCCTTTGTACTTGAGATCCTGGGGGTCGCCACCGAGGATCGTCCCCGATCCGACGCGAACGTTCGGTGATAGAATGACGTTGCGCTCGAGCGTTGTACGCGCGGCGATCACGCATTCGTCGCCAATGACGCAGCCTTCGCCGATGATCGCATACGGTCCCACGTCGACACCATCGCCCAGCTGTGCGTCCTTCGAGATGAGCGCCGTCTGGTGAATGCGCGCGCTCATCGGTCTCGCACCATCGCGCCCATCTCCGCCTCGGCGACGATCTCGCCATCCACCTTCGCGACGCCATGCATCTTGCACATCAGGTTCCGCACTTGGAGCACGTCGAGCTCGAAGCGAAGCTGATCGCCGGGCTTCACGGGCCGCCGCCACTTCACGTTGTTCAGTGACGTGAAGTACACGACCTTGCTCTGCGGATCCTCGATCGCGCCGAGCAGCAGCATCCCGCCGACCTGCGCCATCGCCTCGATGATCAACACCCCCGGCATGATCGGATGACC
This sequence comes from Gemmatimonadaceae bacterium, assembly GCA_036270935.1. Taxonomy (GTDB): domain Bacteria; phylum Gemmatimonadota; class Gemmatimonadetes; order Gemmatimonadales; family Gemmatimonadaceae; genus AG2. The sequence continues at coordinate 6,606 of DATBBP010000020.1, read as the reverse complement.
CGGGAAATGTCCCTGAAAAAATGGCTCGTTGATCGTGACGTTCTTGACACCCACCACCCGCTTGCCAGGCTCCAGCTCTAAAATGCGATCGACGAGCAGGAAAGGGTACCGGTGCGGAAGCACCTTCATGATGTCTTCGACTTCCATGATCCGGCTCGTTTCCGTCGTCGTTAGGTCCTTCATCGTGTCCATATCCCCCTCACGAGCGGCTTCCTTCATGGCTCGTACGAGTAGCACCGTTCCCCGATGACTCGGCTTCGTCGTCTGGACGTGCGCGCGCACGCGAGCCCCAGCCAGAGCCAAGTCGCCCACGCAATCCATCGCCTTGTGTCGCACGAACTCGTCAGGCCATCGGAGCTCATTGTCGATAACGCCCCCATCGCCAACGACCACCGCGTTCTGCGTCGATGCACCACGAATCAACCCCTTCGCCCGCAACGCGTCCACTTCGTGCATGAACCCGAAGGTCCGCGCCTTCGCCAGCTCGCGCTCGAAGCTCTCCGCGGTCACCTGGTACCGGCCGCGCTGCTTGCCGATCAATGGATGCGGAAAATCGATCGTGACGTCGAGCTCCAGTGACGTCGCCGGTACCGCTTCGTAAATCGAGTCACCGTCACAGACGCGAACCGGCGAACGCAACTGCAAATAGTGCACGTCGCCAGGCTGCTCCGCGATCCCTCCCTCGCGAAGGGCGTCGACGAATGGCTGCGCGCTCCCGTCCATGACCGGCGGTTCGGGTCCGCTCAACTCGATCACGACATCGTCGAGCTCGCGGGCGAGCACCGCCGCCAGCACATGCTCCACCGTGTGGACGGCGACCGGTTCTTTTCCTAGCTGCGTCCTCCGTTCCGTGAGAACGGCGTGTTCGACGCGCGCCGCGATGAGTGGTGATCCAGGTAGATCCGCACGGCGAAAGACGATTCCCGCACCGCTTGGCGCCGGGAAAAAAGTGAGCCGGCAGGGCACGCCCAGGTGCAGGCCGACACCTTCCAGTGCGGTCGCGCGTGCAACAGTGCGACGCGTCATCGGTCGCTGTCAGCTCCTCGCGGATTCGATTCGAGCAGCTTTTCCAGTTTTCGTAACAACGGCGCGAGACGAAACAGTGCTGCGTGTGCGCGCAACGAGTCCTTGTGCGGACGTGCAGGATAACCTGACCATGTCTCGCCGCCTGGAATGTCACCGAACACGCCTGCCTGCGCGGCGATCGTGGCTCCCTTCCCGATGGTGTGATGCCCGCTGATTCCGACTTGTCCTGCGAGCACGCACCCGTCCTCGACCCGAACCGATCCGGCGATTCCAACCTGCGCCATGATGAGGCACAATCGCCCGATGCGGACGTTGTGCGCGATGTGCACCAGATTGTCGATCTTGGTCCCGGCGCCAATCACTGTATCATCGATGCTACCGCGATCGATCGTCGTATTAGCTCCGATCTCGACGTCGTCTTCGATGACGCAGCGCCCGACGTGCGGAATCTTCTCATGTCGGCCGTCGCGAAAGACGTAGCCGAATCCATCGGACCCGAGTCGCGCGCCCGCATGAACGATCACCCGCTTGCCGATGACCGTTCCGCTGTACGCCGTCGTTGACGGATAGAAGTGACAATCACTCGCGATCTCCACACCCGCGCCGATCACGGTGTGCGAATCGATGACAACACGATTTCCGATCTGTGCTCCGTCACCGAGTACTGCGTAGGGTCCGATACTCACGCCGTCACCGAGGCGAACGCCGCGACCGATTCTCGCGGTCGCATGAATACCCGGTTCGCTTTTGTGAGCTCGATAGAAGCGCGGGATCAGCGACAGCAGGGCCTCGTGAGGCTTTGCGACGACGATACGAGCGCGTGCGCCACCAGGTGCTTCGGAGAGGTCGGGCGAGACCAATACGACACCGGCGCGCGAGCCGGCAAGCACCGACACGTACTTCGGTGATGCGAGAAAGCTCAATTCGTCGCCGGTCGCACGATCGAGTGGAGCAATGCGGCGCACTTTGGTGGAGGGATCTCCTACGAGGATGCCGCCGACTTCAGTCGCGATAGCATCGGCGGTGAGGACGAAACCGCCCTCACCGCCGTTTTCGTGCGACGATTCCTCTCGACTCACTGCGGCTTTCGCGTCACACCCGCTGGTGCCGAAACCGGCGCGCCCGGCGTCTTGGCGGGCGCCGATGCAACGGTCTTGAGACGCGCAACGACGCGATCGGTGATATCGAGATTCTTGTCATACGACAGAATCAAGTTCGGATCGCCGGTAATGATCATCGAGTAACCATCTTCCAAGCGGATGTCGTCGAGAACTTTCTTCACTTGTTCCATGATCGGCGCCATCAGCTCGTTCTGGCGCTGCTGCGCCTGCTGCTGCAATTGCTGGTTTTTGGTCTGCAACTGCTCCTGCAGATCCCGGAGCGCCTTCTGCCTCGTCTCCTTCTGCGTGGCGGTGAGCGTCGGCTCCTGCTTCTGATAGGCCGCGAACATCGTATTCAGCGAATCGCTCATCCTCTTCAGCTGATCGCCGTAAGCGCGCGTCTCACGAGCATACGTGGATTCGGCCTGCGCTTTTCCAGGCGCGTTCTCGAGCATCGCTCCCATGTTGACGAACGCGATCTTGAATTGCGCGGAAGCAGATTGTGCGCGCGCGTTAGGCGTAACACCCATAGCCAGTGTGAGCACAGCCAGCGTCGCACATGCCGTGCGGAGGAACGAAGACATTGAAAACTCCGATTAGAAGATCTGTCCGAATTTGAAGTGTACCTGCCACTTGGGATCGCGCAGGCCCTGTGCATTCACGCGATCGAGTCCGTACCCCAGATCGACACCGAGTGGTCCGAGCGGAGTGACGATCGAACCGCCCACGCCGACACCGCGGAACAGCCGCGTTGGGTTGAAGTCCGAAGGCTTCGCCCAGAGGTTGCCGGCATCGTAGAACGCGTCCATGTACAGCATCTGATTGAAGCGCACGCCGAGCTCGGCGCTTTGCGTGTAGAACATGTCGCCGAACGAGGCACGTGTCGCCGTGTACGAGCTCGTCTGCGGAATGTATCCGTTCGGCGTGATCGAGAATTCTTCGTAACCGCGCAGAGGCTCTCCGTACTGCACACCGCCTAACGAGAACGCCTGCGACACGAAGAATGGCCCAGGATCGCCGAAGACACCGCCCATTCGTGTCGATAGCCCGAACACGAGCTTGATCGGCGACGAAAAGACATCACCCCCGCCGATGTTGGCGAGCGTCGCATACGATCGCATCTCGGCCGTGTACCGCTGGAACGACGCGCTCCCGCCGAGCGGACCGCCATTGAATTGCGCCGAGAACGACTGCTCCGTCCCCGAGGACGGGAACGGCATGTCGAACCGCGTATCTCTCGTTATGGTGGCACCGACACTCGACCGGAAGCAGTTGTTGCACTGAATCGTCGACACCAGACCCGTGCCGCCGTAGCTCACTCGCTCTCCCCCATAATTGAGGAAGAGTCGCGTGTACCGCGGCGAGCCCGGAACCGGCAGACCGAATTGGATCTGACCGCCGACACGCTTGCTTCGGCCAAGGTTCGCGATGATGTACCGCGACTGGCTGTCGTACGCGTTGATCGTACCCGAGACGCGTGACTCCCGGATGTTCGGATCGGTGTACGCGAGATTGAAGTCGTTGATGTATTGACCGAACTGCCACTGCAGTGATCCCTTCTTGCACATGCCGAAAAGATTCGGCTGTTCGAATCCAATGAATCCGCCGACGCCGACGCCCTGACCCACTGAGGCGCCGAAGTTCACGTTGCCAGTTCGCTTTTCCTTGAGGTGAAAAACGATGTCGACGTCGCCCTTGTCGTTAGGCCTCGTCTCCGGCGCGGGCAGCGGCGTCTCGAAGAAGCCAAGGTTCGCGATGCTCTGGTAGCTCTGAATCAAACTCTCGCGACGGAAGACGTCTCCCGGCACAACGAGGATCTGCTCGCGAACGCAATTCTCCGCCGTGATGTCGTTCCCCATGATTTCGACACGGTTCACGATCGCCGGCGCGCCCTCGTTGATCTCCCATCGAAGATTCACGGTCGGCACTGAGTCCTTGCCGACCTTGATCCGATCGATGACCGGTCTCACCTGCGCGTAGATGTAACCCTCGTTCGCGTACGCCTCCTGCACCTTTCCCGTCGCGTCGTCCCATTTGCTCTTGTCGAAGATCTCCACGCCGTTGTCATGGCGTTGGAACACGCCCTTCATTGTCTCGATCATTCCCTTGGTGTGCTCACCGAAGGGATAGAAGCGCCCGATCTGCTCACTCGAGAAGACTTTCGCTCCAACGACCTCGAAGTCGCCGACGTGATACTGCGGTCCCTCGGAGACGCCGATATCGACGAGTGCTTTGCCCCGGTTACGATCGACGATCAACGAATCGCGCAACACCTGCGCGTCGATGAATCCGCGCTCACCGTAGGCCTGTGGGATCCGTTCCGTCACGTCGCCTGCAAGCTTATCGGCGTCGTACTCTCCCTTTTGCCAGAACCAGAAGCCCTCGGGCTTGGTCTGCATTTTGGCGACGATCGTCTTATCGGGGATCGCCTTATTGCCCTGAATGTCGACTCCCGATACGGAAAGGCGGCTCCCCTCACTCACATGAAAAACGAGCTTGAGCTGACCGTCGACCACGGTGGTGTCGACGCGCACCTGTGCCAACGGATAGCCTTCCGCCTCGTACAGCGAGTCGATCCGCCCGACCGAGCGCGCAACCGCATTGGGATCGACGGGTCTCCCAATGAGAAGATCAACGCGGTCCTTGACCGAGTTGATCGATAGGCGATCTGGGCCCGTGACATCGACGTCCTTCAGAACCGGACGTTCCTTGACGTCGAACGTGAGGATCGCTTTACCGTTCGCCGCGATGTTGCACGACGTCTGAATGTCGTCGAACTGGCCAGTAGCGTAGAGCCCCTTGATCGCGCGTTGCAGCACGCCAGCGCTCAAGGCAACGCCTGGCGAGATGCCGGCGTCGCCGCGCAGCATCGTCTCCGAGATGCGTTGATTACCATGAAACACTACGCTGTCCGGCGTTGCACAAGGCCCCTGCCCGGACGTGTTTTGCTGCGACCAGGCTGGGACGGATGCGACGAGGATCAGCCCAGCGGCCTGCAGCACGCTGCGGTGTCGAATCATGGGCCAAATATACACAGAAACACGTCGGCCAGGTCCGCATGAACCTGGCCGAAATGCTTCTTAATCCCTAAAGAGCAGGAGCCGGCGCCGACAAGGGCGTAGCCACGTGGCGGCTACGCTTTCGTCGTGCTCGTCAGAACCCGAAAGCCCAATTTCGTCCCATCGGGTGTCACCTCCACCTCGATCTCGTCCCCGCGGGAGAACTCGCCCATCAGGATCTTCTCGGAGAGCGGATCCTCGATGTACTTCTGAATCGCCCTCTTCAACGGACGCGCACCGTACGCCTCGTCGTAGCCTTGCTTCACGAGGAAGTCCGTGGCCGCATCCGTGAGCGTGAGCGTCAACTCCTCCTCGGCGAGACGCTTGCGAACATCCTTGAGCAGGATGCCAACGATCTGCGCAATATGCTCGCGGCTGAGCGGATGGAACACGATGACGTCGTCGAGTCGGTTCAAGAACTCTGGATTGAAGACGATCTTCAATTCCTCTCGAACTTTCTCCGCCATCCGATCGAAGCTGTGCATCGAGTCGCCAGTCGAGAAGCCGAGCGTCTTCCCCTTCGTGAGATCGCGCGCGCCGACATTCGACGTCATGATCACGACTGTGTTCTTGAAGTCGATCACCCGGCCGTAGTTGTCGGTGAGGTGGCCCTCATCGAGCACCTGGAGCAAGATGTTGAACACGTCGGGGTGCGCCTTCTCGATTTCATCGAGCAGGATCACCGAGTACGGCTTCCGCCGCACCGCCTTCGTAAGAGTTCCCGAATCCTCGTAGCCGACGTACCCGGGGGGCGCGCCGATCAGGCGCGACACCGAGAACTTTTCCATATACTCCGACATGTCGACGCGAATGAGCGCTTGCTCATCGGCGAATAAAAACTTCGCCAGGGCGCGCGCAAGCTCGGTTTTACCGACACCGGTTGGGCCCGAGAAAATAAACGAGCCGATCGGACGACGCGGGTCCTTCAGACCCGCGCGACTGCGACGAATCGATCGGGAGATGGCCCGAATCGCTTCGTCTTGCCCGATCACGGTGTGGTGCATCTCATCTTCCATGCGAAGAAGACGTGATGTCTCGGCTTCCTGGAGGCGTGTTACAGGAATGCCCGTCCACCGGCTGACAATAAACGCGATCTCCTCTTCGCCCAGCACCGGCCGGAACGACTGGCGCCGCTTTTCCCACTCCTCCTGCTTGCGGCGAATGTCGGTCTGCAGTTCGCGCTCCTTGTCACGCAGCGACGCCGCGCGCTCGAAGTTCTGATCGCGCACTGCGGCTTCCTTGTCCGTGTTCACCTTCTCGAGCTGCGCCTTGAGATCCGCGACCTCGGGCGGCGGCGCCTGCGCGGCGAGCCGTGCCCGCGCGCCCGCCTCGTCGATCACGTCGATCGCCTTATCAGGCAGAAAGCGGTCGGTGATGTAGCGCTCCGAAAGCTTCGAGGCATTCACGAGCGTCGTATCGGG
>DATBBP010000019.1:0-4798 GCA_036270935.1 Gemmatimonadaceae bacterium | reverse complement strand
TTCTCTCAGGGAGAGAGTTGGGTCGTGGGCGAGGGCGCGCCGCAGGTGAATGAAGCGAAGCTCGTCGCGGAGCTGCGCGCTCGGTACACGAGCGATTACATCGAGAACTGGCGGCGATTCCTGCGGTCGTCGTCGATCACGCGTTACTCGAGCGTGCGCGACGCCTCACAGAAGCTCACGGTGCTGAGCGGCAACCAGTCGCCATTGCTGACGCTTTTTTCAATTGCCTCGCGCAACACGAACGTCGCGCCCGACGTCGCCAGCGTGTTCCAACCGGTGCAGGCGGTGATGCCGCCAGCCGACACCACGAAGCTGATCGGTCCGGGGAATCAGCCATACATGAGCGCGCTCGTCGCGTTTCAGACAGCGGTCGATCAGGCCGGCGGTGCCCCGCAACAAGCGCCGACCGCACTCGCGGCAGGCGGCACCGCGAAGGCGGCGGTTCGGACGATCGCGGCGTCGTTCACGATCGATCAACAGGGACAGGTACAGAGCACGGTCCAGAAGCTCATGGAAGATCCGATCAGCAATGCCGAGCCCTTGCTCTTGCACGTCGGCGCGGATCAGGTCAACGCGCGAGCTCGGATCTTCTGCGCGGGCGCGCGCCTTACGCTGGGCAAGTTCCCGTTCAGTCCGAGCAGCACCACGCAGGCGTCGATCGCCGAAGTGAGCTCGATGCTGCGTCCAGGAAGCGGATCGCTCTGGTCGATGTACACCGAAATGCTTCAGAGCTCGCTCCAGAAGCAAGGCGCTTCGTATCAGCCGGTCCCGGGCGACATCAAGCTCGTTCCGTCGTTCGTCGAGATGTTCAACCGACTTGCGGCCTTCTCGGATGTCCTGTTCGCCGGCGGCACGCAGGATCCGAAGATGGAGTTCAAGGTCAAGCCGCTCTTCTCCGACGGGACGAATGGCGTTCAGCTGCAGCTCGAAGGCGACGTGGTCGAAGCGAAGGGAAATAACCTCAGTTATACCCGAACCATCGACTGGCCGGCGCCTACTCACGACGCACGTCTCTCGGTTCTCCTCGGCACGCTACAGGCGAACCTCGTTGGTCCGTACAACGGACCTTGGGCGACGTTCCAGATCTTCTACGCCGCCGACTCCTGGCAGCAGGTAGGTCAGGTGAGCCGCGCCGAATGGATTCTGCGGTCAGGGACGCAGGGGATCTCGCTCCCGGGCGGCGCGCCGCTCAAGGTGTCGGTAGAAGTGAGCCCGGCGAATGCGGCCAACGTGCTGCACCGGTCGTACTTCTCTGGTGTCACGTGTGGAGACGCGGCCAGATAAGTGACGAGAAGGGCGCGTCGAGAACGGCGCGCCCCTCTCGACGATGTCTAGCTCGCTAGGCTTCCCAACTCAAACCTGTCCGCCCAAAGTGGCCGTAATTGGTCGTGTGCTTATACATCGGCTGACGCAACTCCAAGCGCTCGATCATCGCCGAGGGGCGGAAGTCGAACGTCTGCACTAACTCCTCCGCAGCGCGCCAGTCGCCCGTACCAAACGTGTCGACGCGAACGGAGACCGGCTCCGCGCGACCGATTGCGTACGCGACCTGCACCTCGGCGCGCTTCGCGATGCCCTGCTTCACAACCTGACGCGCGACGAACCGGCCGAAGTATGCGCCGCTCCGGTCGACCTTGCTCGGGTCCTTCCCGCTGAACGCGCCGCCGCCGTGACGGCCCATGCCGCCATACGTGTCCACGATGATCTTCCGCCCCGTCACGCCGCAGTCGGCTGACGGGCCGCCCTCGATGAACTGACCCGTCGGGTTCACGAGTACTTCGACGTTCGGATCGAACCACTCGCCTAACACTTCGGGGCACACACAGCCCGCGATGTAGTCACGAATCTCACTCTGTGAGACATCACCGGTATGCTGCGTCGACACGAGCACGGTCGTGACGCGCACGGGCGCTTGATCCTCATAGAGCACGGAGACCTGCGTCTTCGCATCCGGACGGAGCCATCCACGCTCGCCGCGCTTGCGTGACACCGCGAGCCGATGGGAAAGCTTGTGTGCGAGCTGCACAGGCAGTGGCATCAGCTCCGGCGTCTCGTCCGTCGCGTAGCCGAACATGAGACCTTGGTCGCCCGCCCCACCGGTGTCGACACCCATCGCGATGTCGGGCGACTGACGCGAGATGAACTGAGTCACCTGCACGCCGGCTGCATTGAATGGCTCGTTAGGGTCGACGTAGCCTATCTCACGGATCGCGTTGCGAGCGATGCCTTCGTAGTCTACCGAGGCAGTCGAGGTGATCTCGCCCGCGAGAACGACCTGTCCGCTCTTGCACAGAACTTCACACGCGACGCGGCTTCGCGGGTCCGCCGTCAGGTGCGCATCGAGGATGGAATCGGCGATGTAATCGCAGACTTTGTCCGGGTGGCCTTCGCTGACCGACTCGGAGGTGAAGATGTAGCGGCTCATGTAAAGTTCGTGGAAAAGAATGGCCCCGACTCTCGCCGGGGCCATTGCCACGACTTAGACGGGATTGGCGGGCCCAGTTTGGGAGGAACCCGGCACGCGGCCCGTCAAATCGGGGGAAATCACCGCGCGCACCCGCAAGCTAGGAGCGACAGTCTCCGAGTGTCAAGTGCGTCAGTGACAAGTGCGAGTGGCGAGTGGCGGCAGTGTTTTAGGAACCGCGGACTACTCCCGCCACCCGCCACTCATCACTAACTCGTCACTCGTCACTCGCCACTAACTCGCCACGCATCTCAGCTCTTCGGACAAAATGCATCGAGCTGCCGCTGAACGTACGGCTCGAGCTGCCCGAGGTAATCCAGAAACTGTTTTGCAGCCTCAGGGGAGACTTCTTGTCCGGCCTCGAGTCCGGCACGCGCGACCGGCAGCGTCTCGGCGCCCAAGTGAGAAAGCTCGCAACTCTGCGTCTTCTCGGTCATCTTCGGCGCATCGGAGACAGCAGACTGTGTGATACTGTAGGCCGCGACGCCGAGGAGAAACGCCGATTGCGGCGTACGACGCAGGGTGTCGGCAAGCGCGAGGTATCGCATCGCGAGCTGGAAATCATCGCGCGACTTGGTCCCGTTCGCCGCCTTGAGCAGCGCGTTTCCTCGGCCGAGCGCAAACTGGGCGACGAGTGCCGTGTCCTCGCCGCGAATGATGGCACGTCGCAGTGCCGCGAGCGCGCTGTCCGGCCTGCCAAGCTCGATCTCGCCCTGGGCGATCATCAGTTCGCCCTTATCGAGGGTCGAGTCGACGGCGAGCGCCTGGCGAGATGCGGTCAGGGCCTCCGCGAGCTGTCCCCTCGCCCGTAGATCGCGCGACTGCATCGCAAGAAGCTCGGCGCTGCGCGGAAAGAGCCCGACCCCGCGAGGGAGGACGCTGTCGGCCTCACTCTTCACGAACTGCGTGTAGAGCGTGTACAACTTCACATCGCCAGGAAAGGCGGCGACGCCACGCGCCGCGAGGGCGATCGCCTTGTACGTCTCGCCGTTCGCGCGATAGGCAGACGAGAGTCGCAGCGTGAACACGGAGTCCTTCGCGGTGCTCGAATCGGTCGCGAGAAGCGCCTCGCCGGCCTTGATCGCCGCCGGCCAGTGACGATTCTCGTACGTCACGCGCCACTCGAGCCGGCGGAGCCCAAGACTGTCTGGATGCGCGTCCGCGGCGCGAACGATCAGCCCCTCGGCGCGCTTCGCGTTGCCACCAAACACCATCGCGAGCACGACGCGCTGTGTGAGCTCGAGGTCCGCAGTGTCGGTGTTTGCAAGCCGCAGCCAGTGCGTTGCCGCCTCATCGCGCCGGCGTAACGAGTCGAGCGCGATCGCTGCGTTCTCCAATCCGTGCGGATTCAACGAATCGCCCGCGAGCACTTCCTTCGCTGCCGTGAGCACCTCGCCCGACGATGCGCCCGTCGCACGCAATGCCCACGTTAGGCAGACGTGCGCGAGAACGCCCGGTGGATACGCGGCCACGGCCTCGCGGGCGGACTGCAGCGCACGCTCGGGCTGCATGTCACGCAGCGCGTTCTCGCAGCGGCGCTGTGGTACCAACTCGTTGCGAGCCGAGACGACGGAGCGCGCGAACTCGTCAGCGGCAAGACCGAGATCCTTCGCCGTAGCCGGCGGCAAGGGCTCGGACATTCGCCGGTCGCGCATCAGTACCAGCCGCCCGGTGATGCGCACCCGGTTCGGCGCCCGCTCGACGGCGCCGAGGACGAACTCGTCCGCGCGCATGAGCTTGCCTAACGTCCGGATCGTGGGCTCGTCGAGCAGCGTGTCGCCCGGCATGCCAGCCTTCGTGAGCTGCCACTCGATATCCCCACCCGAGATGACGTCGACCTCGCGCTTGTTCGAGAGTTTCGCGACGCGTCCCCGCACCTCGTCCGCCGCTTTGTGGCCGTAGCCAATATCGGCCGTGCCGCGCGGAATGAAGGTCGAGATGAGTAAACCCTGACGGGTAAACTCCGCCGCTTTCTTTTGTGCCTCCGCTGAACTCGCGGCGAATACGCCGAGGAGACAGGTCAGAGCGAGTTTCGCGATTGCGGCGCCGCCCTCGGCGCGCAGGATCGATTTCACGCGTTCTACCTCCGAAGACCTTACATCACGAGCATCCAAGCAATGTCGCGAGACGCGCAACCACACGCCACCAGTCAGGGCCGGACTGTTGAAAACGAGATGTACTACGGCACGATGAGGAGGCCGACCTCACCGCCGAATTCGTCCGTGACACGCGGCAAATTCGGCGGCACACGCCACAGCCCGCCGTCAGCGCGAATCGCGACGCGATGCGTGCCCGGCGCGATCGCTCGCTCGATCGTCCAGTCACCGTTAGGCG
>DATBBP010000018.1:0-2704 GCA_036270935.1 Gemmatimonadaceae bacterium | reverse complement strand
AATAGAAGGCTGTCGATTTGCTTCGGGCTCCTTCGACGTCTGGATAGAGGTCACTATTCACGTCAAAACGAGGGAGTCGATCGTATGCGCTACTTGTCGATCTGGAAGGCCGCCGAGACCAACGTTCCGCCGAGCCCCGATGAGATCATGAAGATGGGTGAGCTCATCGAAGACATGACGAAAAAGGGCGAGCTCATCGCGACCGAGGGCTGTCTCCCGAGCGCGCTCGGCGCACGCGTGCGGAAATCGGGCAACAAGGTCACGATCACCGACGGGCCGTTTACAGAGTCAAAGGAGTTGATCGCGGGCTTCGCGCTTCTCGAGGCGGAATCGAAGGAAGCCGCAATCGAGATGTGCAAGCGCTTCATGGATGTCGCAGGCGACGGCGAGTGCGAGATACGGCAGATCTACACGGCGCCACCCGATGGAGCCGTTAGCGTCCATGGCACCGAATCATCAGCGCGGACAGCATGAACGCGGCTGTCATCCTGAGCAGCTGCGCTCCGAAAACGGTAAAGCAAATCCTTCGTCGCTGGCGCTTCTCAGGATGACAAGAGCGGATCCTTCGTCGCTGGCGCTCCTCGGGAGGACAAGAGCAGATTCTGTTCATGACCACCCGACGAGCCTTTGTCGCTACGCTTGGCGCCGCGTTAGCGGCGCGGCGTTCGGTTGGCGCGCTGCTCTCCGCGCCGCCGCGACCGCGCCCATCCCAATCGCAGCTCGAATGGCAACGCGACGAGCTCGCGATGTTCCTCCACTTCGGCGTCAACACGTTCACCGATCGCGAGTGGGGTGATGGTCACGAGGATCCCGCGATCTTCAATCCGACGCAGCTCGATGCGCGCCAGTGGGCGCGAACCGCGCGCGACGCCGGATTCCGCACACTCATTCTGACGGCCAAGCACCACGACGGGTTCTGTCTGTGGCCGACGAAGACGACGAACCACTCCGTAGCGCACAGCCCGTGGCGCAATGGCCAGGGCGACGTCGTGCGGGAGATGGTCGATGCCTGTCGCGCCGAGGGACTCAAGGCAGGAGTCTATCTGTCGCCGTGGGACCGACACGAGGCGACATACGGGGACTCCGCTCGATACAACGATTTCTATTGTACGCAGCTCACGGAGCTGCTGACCCGATATGGCGTCATCAGCGAGGTGTGGTTCGACGGTGCAAACGGAGAAGGGCCGAACGGACGCAAGCAAGAGTACGACTGGCCGCGCATCTGGGGAGTCGTTAGGCGATATCAGCCAAACGCAGTGATCTTCTCCGACGCCGGACCCGACATTCGTTGGATCGGCAACGAGCGCGGCGTCGCGGGAGACACCAACTGGTCGACCGTCGATCCCAGCGTCGTACCATATCCGGGCGCGACCGGCGACGCGGTGCTGCGCATGCTCCAGGACGGCGACGCGAACGGAAGCGTATGGCGACCTGGTGAGACGGACGTCTCGATAAGGCCGGGGTGGTTCTATCACGCCGCCGAGGATAGCCGCGTGAAGAGCGGTGACGAGCTAGTGCAGCTCTACTTCACCTCTGTCGGCCGGAACTCGAAGCTTTTGTTGAACGTGCCGCCGACACGCGAAGGGCGGCTGCACGATCGGGATGTCGCGAATCTGCTCGCGATGCGGGGTCGCCTGACTGCCCTCTTCCCGATGCCGCCAGGGGGCGTGCGTCCGAATTCCTGGCGCGTCACTGGTCCGCGCAGCGGCGTCCTCGACATCGACTACGGGCATCCGGTGACCGTGTCCATTGCCGACCTGCGTGAGGATATCACGCGCGGCCAGATTGTCTCGCGCTACGAGCTCGCGGGCTCGAACGGTGGATCGTGGAGCACGCTGGCGCGCGGCACGACAATCGGCTATCGCAAGCTCGATCGCTTTGCACCCACAAAAGTGCGCCGCGTCAGACTCACCTTGGAGGCGGTCGACGCGGCGCAACCCGTGAGCATCGTGCTTTACTCGACCTTGAACTTGACCGACTGCAGAACCTTGCCGTCCTGCACGACATCGCAGCGCCAATCGCCGGACGCATCGGGCCCGAGCGTCTTGGAGCTGTAGGTCCGCCAAGGCGATCCGCCAACCTTGAGCTTCACGCGACCCTGTTCGGCGTCGCCCTTGTACCAGACGTGTTCGACGTCGCTGCTGTCAGCGCCGGTAATCTTGCTGAAGCAGTAGAGCTTTGCCGTGCCCTTCGGGAAGGACTCGGCGCCGCCGGTGAGCTCGTGATTGGCGACCGCCGTTCCGACCGAAACTTCAGCGGTTGCCGCTGCCGCCTTCGCGGTACCGGCTTGCGTTGCATCTTGCGCGCGTGCGGCTGTCGCCGAAACCAACGCGATCGCGGCCCCGACGAAGAGACTTGCCGAGAGGTGGGTGCGCATAGCGCTCCTGGTGGGAGTTGGTGCCCCAAAATGCAGGATCAGGATCCACCCGGCCAAAGTGGCCGCGTCACCGCTCGAGCCGTAGCGGACCTGTGCTGATGACGATGATGTCAGGGTAACGTTGCACTTGCGGGGTGCGGGATGCGGGGCGCGGCCGCGCCCGCACCTTTGCCACCCGGCTCGTCCCCGCCATACTCCAAGCGTTATCCCCCCGCCCCGGAGAAACCAATCGTGCGCAAACCTGTCGTCGTTGGCCTGATCGTTCTCGTCGCCGCGACTGCCCAAGCCCAGAACGCGGACACGTACGCCGAGATGCGCTGGCGCGAA
>DATBBP010000017.1:0-15082 GCA_036270935.1 Gemmatimonadaceae bacterium | reverse complement strand
GAACCACTCGCCCTGGTGCTCGGGAGCGGAGTCGACGACGCCGCACCGCATGATGTGTTGAAACAGCTCGTCCCGTGCCTCCTCGAAAGGCGTCGGGGTCGCTGGGGTCCTGCTTCGGTTCTTCTGTTTGGCCATGTACGCGTCTAAAGGGTGAAATGCCGAGAGCAATCTAACGAAACGCCGTCTCTCCTACTACAGACGCGCTCGCACCTGAAAGCGTTGTATCGCACCTCAAACTCCAGAAAGTGCAGGACTCATTCCGAACGAAAGATCGAACGAAGGCTTGCCTTTACGCGACGCTCGCGCCGTCGAACTCCAAGACGACGTTGATCAGCGATTCAGGCGCTTCTTCAGGGACTAGTCGACCGACCGTCGGCAAACGGACCAGTCGGCAACCAGGAATCTCCTCCGCGAGTCGCTCGGGCGCCGGCTTGTCACGTCCGTGTGGAGGCAGAAAGCGATCCTGCTCTCCCCACAGAATGAGTGTCGGCTGATCGATCTGTGTGAGCTCGATTTCGTCGAGGTCTTCGGCATCGATCGAGCGCGCAAGGATGAGGAGATGATTGAGTCCCTCACTGCCGACGTACGGTGCCAAGTAGCGAGCGACGAGCTTGTCAGGCATGTGTGCCGGGTCCGCAACGCTTTGCGTGAGCAGATCGCGCATCAGTGGCGCGGCACCTAGGATGCCTCGCGAAATCCGCAGCACATAACGACCCGTGTTTTTTTGGAGGTCCTTGACGTCTTCGGCTGGAACGTTGTCATATGCGATCGGATTGACGAGGACCATGCGCTCGACACGCTCGGGTCTCGTGGCGGCGAGCCGAAGCGCGATGGCTGCGCCGAGGTCGACGCCGACCACCGTCGCGCGCGCGACGCGTAGCGCAGTCAGTGCGCGATCGAGATACTCAGCTTGCGCCGCAATGCCGAAGTCGGCGTCGAACGGCCGATCGGATTCGCCGTAGCCAAACAAATCGATGGCAAACGCGGTGCGATTGGCCAACGCGAGGTCGGGCGCGACGTTTCGCCAAAGAAAGCTGCACGTGCCGAACCCGTGAACGAGGAGAACGGCGGCGCCGCCATGTCCGTAGCGCTCCACATGCATCGAACCGGGTCCCACGGGAATGCGCAGCAGATCGGCGTCGATGGGGAGCCTCCTCGGCGAATCAGGGTATCACGAGCACGCGTCGGCGCGGCAGATGCGTTCTCTTTGACGACGGTGAATCGTCCATTAGACGGGCGTCCACCAGCCGCGCTGCAATGCTATTCTCGAAGTGTGCCACGGCAAGCGTTCCAGGTCACAGAGAGGACCGACCACCGCACAGGCCAGCGCAGCATTCTGCGGCTATGATTCTGAGTCGCTTGACCAAGCTTGGTCAGACCATAGCTTCCCTTCCTCACTGACGAGACGGCCAGCTGCATGGCGGACGAGTCGAACCAGCCGGAACAGACGTACGACGAGGGGCGTGCGCGGAACCTCGAGGCCCTCCTGCGAGCGTTGGCGGCGAGGATTCTCGAACTGGATGCGCAGGGCCGGCTGCTCGATCAGGCGGGGGAGCTGATGCGTCTGATCGGTGACGTTAAGAGCGAGCTCTTTCATTACGAAGTCCGGGCAACGTACGACACTCCAGAAATCGCGGAGAGTCGCCGTATCGTGCGCGACGCCGAGGACAACAACACCGAAAAGACGAAATGGGACAGAACCGAATGGACTCCGGACGAGGACGAGGACCCGGAGTGGTGAAGCAGACGCCTCCGAAGGGCAAGCGTCAGCCGCCACCTACGAAGAACTCGACGCGCATCTTTTATCTCGCGCTCGCGGTGATCGCCGTGGCCGGAATCGGTGCGCTGAGCTGGATGGCGAAGCGCCCGACTGCCCGCGATGCGAGTCCATTCGACAGTACGCTGCCCAAAGTGCAGTCGAACGGCTACGTCATTGGTTCTGCTGCGGCGCCGATCGAGGTCATCGAGTTCGGCGATTTCGAGTGCCCGCAGTGCGCACGGTTCGCGAGTCTCACCGAGCCCGATGTGCGCAGCCGGCTTGTCGACAAGGGTGTCATCCGGTTCCGATTCATCGACTTCCCGCTTTCGATGCATCGCAACACCTGGCCGGCGTCGCGCGCCGCCGCGTGCGCCGACGAGCAAGGCAAATTCTGGCCGATGCACGACGCACTGTTCCAATCTCAGGATCAGTGGAATGGTGAGTCAACGAGCAACCCCAACGGCGTCTTCAAGGATCTCGCGAAGCAGATCGGCTTGAACCAGCAGCAGTTCGATCAGTGCGTAGACACCAAAAAGACGCAGGCCAAGGTTCAAGCTCACGAGGAGCTCGCGATCCAGCAGCACATCAACGCGACGCCCAGCTTTATCATCGGTGGGAAGATTCAGGAGGGCGCAGTCACGTACGACGAGTTCAAGTCGTTCGTCGACGCGGCGCTCGCGAAGTCGGGCTCGCCGCTGGCAACGCCCGCCGATAGCGCGAAAAAGAAGGCCGCGACCAAGCGCTAGACTCGATGAACCGACGCATGGCCATGGCGCTGATCGCATTGATCGGCGTCTTGCTTTCGCTGTACCTCACGCTGTACAAGCTCGGATACATCGGCACACTCGCTTGCGGGAGCGGCTCGTGCGAGCAGGTCCAGCTGAGCAGGTGGGGTGACTTCCTCGGCGTTCCGGTCTCAGCGTGGGGTGTCGGGTATTATGCGGTCGTCCTCGCGCTGACCTTCGCCGGCATCCAGGCGCGTTTCGCCGACTCGCCGCGCCTAACGAATGCGCTGGTATACGTCACAGGTGCCGGCCTGCTCTTCTCGATCTGGCTGACGTACCTGGAGCTCTTCGTGATCCACGCGATTTGCCGTTGGTGCTTCGGGTCCGCGGCGATCACAGTGGTGTTGTTTGGGCTCGCCCTTTGGGATCGGCAAAGTAGCGAGTTACGGGTGCCGAGTGGTGAGTAATCCATTCACTGCTTGCCACTCGGTTTTACGCCCGCTTGATCGACCTCTCTCTCCCTTCGGACGCTTCGCCGAGGCGGAGCTTTGGTCGCTCGGACTCGTCTGATTCCTGGGCGCGGCGACGATAGGGGACGAGGTCCTGACCGAGGACCACGAGAGTGCGGGTCGCCACGGTGCTCGCGAGCGGTTCGGGGATCGACATCTCGCGGATGTAGGTATCGATCGCGCGATCGAAGGAGAGATCTTCTGCGAGGGTGTCGACGAACATCAGAGCGTTGTCGACGTGAGCGCGGATGATCGACTCCTCAGCCCGCGCCTGCGCGAGACGCAGCCGCCGTTCGGCGGCGGGCTCGAGCTTGCGAGCGAAGATCGTTTCTGGAAAGAGTCGCCTGAGGAAGCCGGCCATAGCGATGAGGAAGGTACATAGACGAGTAAGGCAGAGTCCATGCCCACTGGGCACGGACTCCACCTTACTCGTCCGGTGGCGCTCGCGACCCAAGCCTATTTGAACTCGCTCACGCTCCGTGCTCGCTCGGGTCGGTCCGTGCAACGAGCATGGCGTCTATGTACGCAGGACTCGGGACGTTATGATATCGCATGAGCGAGCCCCTTCATGAACAGGTCGCAGCAGCTGTCGGCCCGCAATACGAGATAGACGGCGAGATCGGGCGCGGCGGGATGTCGGTCGTTTACCGCGGGCGAGATCGACGCCTCAATCGGCCCGTCGCGATCAAGGTGCTGCCGCCGGAGCTCGCGCACGACCTGGCAATCCGAACGCGTTTCACGCGAGAGGCGCAGACCTCGGCGCAGCTCTCGCACGCTCATATCGTGCCCATTTTCGACGTGGGGGAGCGAGAAGGGCTGGCATTCATCGTCATGGCGATCGTGAATGGCGGCAATCTCGCGATGCTGCTGACGCGCGAGCCTCGTCAGCCTATCGACGAAGTACGTCGGCTCCTCTCGGAGATCGCGGACGCGTTGGCCTACGCGCATCTGCGCGGGGTGATTCACCGCGACGTGAAGCCGGACAACATCCTGCTCGACGAAACGACCGGTCGCGCGATGGTCACCGATTTCGGCATCGCACGTGCGATCGAGGCGAGCGCGCGCCTAACGGTCACCGGCATTGCGGTCGGGACGCCGGCGTATATGTCGCCCGAGCAAGCGATCGGCGATCGAGAGATCGACGGACGGAGCGACGTCTATTCGCTGGGTGTGCTGGGCTATCAAATGCTCACGGGCCGTCTGCCGTTCAACGCCGGGAATTCGATGGCGCTGCTGCTCAAGCACGTTTCGGAAACGCCGCCCGCGATAACAGAGCTTCGTCCGGACGCGCCGCGGTCGCTTCGGGAGGCGATCGAGCGGGCACTCGCGAAATCGCGCGAGGACCGCTGGCCAACGGCGGCGGCAATGCGCGAGGCCCTCTCGTCGGATCGTGTCGGTGCGCCGTCATGGCGTGCGGAGCATCGCGAGCCTGTTCGGTATGCGTCACCGCGTCCCGACGGCTCGCGCGCGGAAGTGCAGGCCGTGTCACCGCGCCGCGGCGTCGCGCTGCCCGACGTGCGCTCGAACATCCCGGCGAGTCCGAACCCGCCGCACGCAATCAAGCTCGAGCCGGACCATCTCACCACGCTGACACTGGAACAACGCGCTGATCTTCGCCTCTGGCACGGTCGCGTGAACCTGATGGATCGGATCAAGGCAATGCGCGGCTATGCAGTACTGACACTCGGCGCGGCCGGACTTGGGATTGCGGGATTTGTCTTTGGTCTCGACGGCGCCCCTCCGCTCGTTCTGGCCCCGCTCGTGCCGCTCTCCATGTCCGTGAAGCTTTGGAGGCGTGGGAAATCGCTTCGTCAAAGCGGCCTTCGCTTGCGGCGCGTCCTGCTCATGCCGCGCGCGCGCCAGGCGCTGCCGGCACCGGCGCGTACGGCGCAGGAGCAGCAGCTCGACAAGCTCGCGTCACCCGAACTGCTGGAAAGTCCGTACGGCGCGGCCATCCGTCGCGCCGTCGAAGACCGCGCAGCCACTCTCGAAATTGCCGCGAAGCTATCGAAGACAGACCGCGCGCAGCTCAAAGAGCTGGAGCCCACGACGAACGCGCTCGTCGAGCGCGTTTCGCGACTTGCGCAGATGGTGCATCGGCTCGATCAGAGTATCGATCCTCATCTCGCCGACGAGATCGCGGCCCGAATCGCCGTGATGCCGCGCGAAGGTGCTTCGCCGGAGAGCGATCGCCAGCTTTCCCTGTTGCGTCGCCAACGCCTCACGTTGGACGAGCTCATTCAGCGGCGCCTCACCCTCACGCGCCAGATCGACAACGCCGCATTGGCATTGGGCAACCTTCGCCTCGACTTGATCAAGCTTCGATCATCCGGGCTTCAGTCGGCGATGTCGGACGTGTCGATGGCGACCCAGGAAGCCAGGGCTTTGTCGCGTGAGATCAGCGCAGTTCTCGAGGCGGCCGCCGAACTGGAGAAGTTGTAGCGCGGCCACGACGGGCGCGGTGAGGGATGACACTACTCCCTCTCTTCGTACTGCTCCTTGAGCGAGGCGACGACATTCGGATCCGCTAAGGTCGTGGTATCGCCTAACGCGCGGCCCTCGGCGATATCACGCAGCAGGCGACGCATGATCTTGCCGGAGCGCGTCTTTGGCAAATCGGCGCTGAAGAGAATGTCGTCTGGCCGAGCAATTGCGCCGATTTTCTCCGCGACGAAGTTGCGGAGTTCCTCGCGGAGCTCGTGACTTTGCTTGAATCCCTCGCGCAGCGTCACGAACGCGGCGAGTGCCTGTCCCTTGAGCTCGTGCGTCCGGCCGACGACGGCCGCCTCGGCGACGGCGGGATGCTCTACTAGCGCGGACTCCACCTCCATCGTCCCGATGCGATGGCCGGCAACGTTTAGCACATCATCAACTCGGCCGAGGATCCAGAAGTAACCGTCGTCGTCACGCTTGGCGCCGTCGCCGGGAAAGTAGAGGTCCGGACGACCCGGCCACTTCGAGAAATATGTTTGTACGTAGCGTTCCTCGTCGCCCCAGATCGTACGCAACATCGAGGGCCACGGTCTTGTGAGGGCGAGCAGACCGCCGCCGATGGGTATCACCTTGCCGTTGGAGTCGAGCAGCTCCGCGGAGAAGCCCGGCAATGGAATCGTCGCGCTTCCGGGCTTTGTCTCGGTGATGCCTGGCAGCGGCGAGATGGCGATCGCGCCCGTCTCCGTTTGCCACCAGGTATCCACGATTGGACAGCGACCACCGCCGATGTGCTCCTGGTACCACATCCACGCTTCGGGATTGATCGGTTCACCCACGGAGCCGAGCAGCCGCAGCCGCGAAAGGTCGTGCTTCGCGGGCCACTGATCGCCCCATTTCATGAAGGCGCGAATCGCGGTCGGCGCCGTGTAAAGAATCGTCACGCCGTGCCGCTCGCAGATGTCCCAGAACCGATCCTTCTCCGGCCAATCCGGCGCGCCCTCGTACATCACGCACGTTGCGCCATTCGCGAGCGGCCCGTACACGACGTACGAGTGCCCGGTAACCCAGCCGATGTCGGCCGTGCACCAGAACACATCGTCGTCCTTGAGATCGAAGACGATACGCGTCGTTGTCGCGCAGCCGACGAGGTAGCCGCCGGTGGTGTGAACGATGCCCTTGGGTTTGCCTGTGGTCCCCGAAGTATAGAGGATGTATAACACGTCCTCTGATTCCATCTTCGTCGGCTCGCACTTGGTCGACGCGTCGGCCATCAGGCGATGCCACCAGTGATCACGTCCTTCACGCATCGTCGCGAATGCTTCGTCGCCCAACGCACCGGGCCGGCGTTGCACGACAACAACGTGCTCGATCGACATGCACTCCTCGAGCGCCTTGTCGGCGTTTCGCTTGAGCGGTACGATCTGTCCTCGGCGATAGCCGCCGTCGGCGGTGATCAGCACCTTCGCTTTCGCATCGTTGATGCGATCGCTCAGCGACTCGGGCGAGAATCCGCCGAACACGACGGAGTGAATCGCACCGATGCGCGTACAAGCGAGCATCGCGATCGCCGCTTCGGGAACGAGTGGCATGTAGATAGCCACTCGATCGCCGCGACGTACGCCCAGCTTCTTCAGGACGTTCGCGAACTTCTGGACGTCGACGTATAGGTCCCAGTAAGTCAGCGTCCGCCGATCGCCTGGTTCACCCTCCCAAACGAGCGCCGCCTTGTTCCGACGTGGCGTGTCGATGTGCCGGTCGATGCAATTGTACGAAACATTGATCTTGCCGCCCAGGAACCACTTGGCGCGTGGAGGATTCCACTCGAGGACCCTATTCCAGCGCTGATACCAGGTGAGCGACTCGGCCTGCTTCGCCCAATAAGCCTCGGGATCGTGCGCGGCTGCTTCGTAAATGGAAGCGTCAGACAGGTTCGCGGTGCGTCGGAAGTCGTCGCTGGGCGCGAACTTTCGATTCTCTTGAAGCAGGACGTCGATGTCAGTCACGGAAGAGAGGGGCTAAGGGCTAGGGCCTAGAGTCTAGGGGCATACTGCGAGGCCACAAGTGCAGCGCGGCAAGGGCAGTGCCCGCAACCGATCGGTATCTTTCGCCCATGACTTTCGGGACACTTCTTTCGTGCTGGCCAGCGCCATGAGCGTGCTCCAGGCTGAGCGGTTGTCACGTGCATTTAGCGGACGGCGGGCCGTGAGCGAAGTGTCGCTCGAGCTCCACTCGGCGGAGTGTCTCGCGCTCTTCGGTCCGAATGGAGCGGGTAAGACCACACTGCTTCGGCTCCTGGCGGGCTTGCTCAAGCCCACGTCCGGCGCCGCGCGAATAAACGGCGAGCCGCTCCGCGGTGACGCGGCGGCGCGAGGACTGGTCGGCTTCATCTCGCATCAGAGTATGCTCTACGGCGCACTCACCGTCCGTGAGAACATCGAGCTGGCGGCGCGTCTCTACGCAGTCACCGACGTGCGCGATGCAACGGAGCGTGTCCTGCGCGAGATGCGCGTGCTCGAGCGCGCCGCGACGCCCGTGCGCGCCCTGAGCCGGGGGCTACAGCAACGCGTGTCCATCGCTCGTGCGCTCGTGCATCGACCGCGCGTGCTCTTGCTCGACGAGCCATACACTGGGCTTGACGCACTCGGCGCCGCGTCGCTCACCGAGACGCTCGAGCGTCTTCGAAAGGAGGGCGACGGCGCGACGATGGTTTTGGTGACGCACAACATCGGCGAGGGTTTGGCGCTGGCGACGCACGCGGCGGTCATGCACCGCGGACGGCTGCTCCGCCTGACGAGACGCGAGGAGTTGGACAGCTCGAGCTACGCTGACGAATATCGGGAGCTCGTCGGAGGCGCGGCGTGAGACCGACCCTTCTCGGGGCGACTTGGCTCATCGCGCGCAAGGACCTCAAGATCGAGTTCCGAACGCGCACCGCGTTTCTGGCCGTGCTTGTTTTCGCAATTCTCGGCGTCGCGATCTTCTACTTCGCATGGGATTCCACTGCGGTCTCGGCGATCGATCTCGCCCCCGGCGTGCTTTGGGTGATTTTCACGTTCTCGGGGCTGCTCAGCCTTCAGCGGTCGTTCGGCGTCGAGCAGGCCGATCGGGCGATGGACGGATTGCTCCTCTCGCCAATCGATCGCGAGGCGATCTTTCTTGGCAAAGCGCTCGCGAACCTCGTATTCGTCGCGGGGATTCTGCTCGTGACCATACCCGCGGTGGCGTTACTCTACAATCTTCCGCTCGGTCGGACGCTCGTGGTACTCTTCGCGATCGCGCTGCTCGCCGCCGTGGGGCTCGTCGCAGTGGGTACCTTATTCAGCGCGATGGCAGCGAACACGCGGCTCGCCGAACTGCTGTTGCCGATGCTCAGCCTACCGTTCTTCGTGCCGGTGGTATATGGCGCGGCTCAAGCGACGTCAACGTTGCTCGCCGGCCGCCCGACAGCTGAAGCGTGGCCTTTTTTGAAACTTCTCATCGCGTTCGATCTCGTGTTTCTTTTCGCCTGCACGCTTGCGTTCCCTTTCACCCTCGAGGAATGAGCTCGGATAAGCGTCCGGTGTTCGATTGGTTGTTCGTCATTGCGGTACTGAGTCTGATCGCCGCGTACGTGCGTGCCGTGTATTTCACGCCGATAGAAGCGCTTCAGGGCGCAGCGCAGAAGATTTACTACGTCCATGTGTCCGCGGCGATCAGCGCCTATCTCGCGCTGGGCGTGGTCGCGTTGATGTCGATCGTGTATCTCTGGCTGCACGATGGGCGCGCGGATCGATTGGCGGAAAGCGCTGGGGAAGTTGGTCTCGTTTTCCTCACGGTCGTGCTCACCACGGGCCCACTGTGGGCGAAGCCGATCTGGGGCACGTGGTGGACGTGGGACGCGCGCCTAACGTTGACGCTGTTTCTGTGGTTTCTGACCGCGGGCTATCTGGTGATGAGGGGTGCGGTCGACGACGTGGCGATGCGGGCGCGATACTCCGCAGTGCTGGGTATTTTGGCCGCGCTGTTGATTCCGTTCATTCATCTCAGCGTCTATCTGTTCAACACGCTTCACCCCAAGCCGATTCTCCTCAAGCCCGACAAGCCGTCGATGCCGAGCGAGATGCTCATCACCTTCTTCGCGATGTGGGGAGCCTGTACGCTCCTCTGCATCTCCCTGATCGGCGCGCGGTACCGCTACGGGGTCGATCGCGATGCGCTGCGGGCGCTCCAGAGTGATGGAGGCGAGTCTTGATGCTCCAGTCCGGACCACCCGATACCGCCGCGTACTACCGGATTGCGTACACGTGGGTGATCGTGGCTTACGGCGCCTACGCCATTGCGCTCTGGTGGCGCGCCAAACGCGTCCGCGCGCAGCTTCGCGCAGCTGGAAACGGGGAGGCGCGAGCGACACGTGGTATCTAACGAGCCCGGTGTCCGCCGAGGAATCGTTTATCTCGTGGGCGCCGGCCCGGGAGACCCCGGCCTGTTGACAGTCCGTGGGCGCAAGCTGCTCGATGAGTGTGACGCAGTGGTGTACGACGCGCTCGCGAACCCCATGCTGCTCGCGGAGATCGAAGCGGAGCGGTACGACGTCGGCAAACGGGGCGGCAGCGTGGACTCGGCGAGGCAGGACGAGATCTGTACTTTGCTCGTTAGGCTCGCCCGCGAGGGAAAGCGTGTCGTCCGGCTCAAGGGTGGCGATTCGTTCGTCTTCGGCCGCGGCAGCGAGGAGGCGCAAGCGCTCGCCAATGCTGGCATCGCATTCGAGGTTGTACCGGGCGTGACCGCGGGAATAGCCGCGCCCGCGTACGCGGGGATTCCGGTCACCCATCGCGGCATCGCCACTTCGGTTACGTTCGTCACCGGCCACGAAGATCCAACCAAGGGCGCTCCGACCATCGACTGGGACGCCCTGGCGCGAGCGGGGGGTACGCTCGTGCTGTACATGGGCGTGCGATCGTTGCCGCGAATTGTCGAGGCGCTGCGCAGCGCAGGGCGAGCTGACGAAACACCAGCAGCGGCAATTCGGTGGGGCACGCACGCGACACAACGAACGGTCGTCGCCACGCTCGCGACACTCGAGGACTGCGTTGCCGAAGCTGGCCTCGAGGCGCCCGTGATTTTCGTGATCGGCAACGTCGTTCGGTTGCGAGAGGAGATCGCCTGGTTCGAGCGACGTCCGCTCTTCGGCTGGCGCATTCTCGTCACGCGCGCGCAGATGCCGTCGTCGACGCTCGCGGAGCTGCTTGCAGGTGCGGGCGCCGACGTCGTCGAAGTTCCGGCGACACGGATCGAACCACTGGATCCGGGGAAGCTGCGAGCGGCGATCTCCCATCTCGATGCGTATGATTGGCTGGCGTTCACGAGCCGGAATGGCGTCGAGCGGTTCTGGAAAGTCCTGTTTGATTGCGGACTCGACGCGCGCTCGCTCGCGGGCTTGCGCGTGGTCGCGGTCGGTCCCGCTACTGCGGACGAGTTGCTCGCGCACGGGATTGCGGTTGACGTGACTCCGGAACGCTTCGTCGCCGAGGGCGTGCTCGAAGCGCTGGCGCAGCGCCGTGACATTCATGGTGCGCGTGTGCTGTACGTCGCTGCCGAGGGCGCGCGTGACGTGTTGCCTAACGGCTTGACCGAGCTCGGAGCGCGGGTAGATGTCGTTCCGATTTACCGATCGACGCCGGATCCCGCGAGCGAGGAAGCGATGCAACGGTTCGCGGCGGCCGGCGACGAGCGATCGCTCGCGGCGTTCACGTCGGCGTCCGCGGTGCGAGCGTTTGTCGACGCTGCGGGCGCGGACGCAGGTCGCGTGGGTGTGGCGTCGATTGGACCGGCGACATCAGCGGCGGCGCGCGAGGCAGGACTCGATGTTTGCGTCGAGGCGTCACCGTCGACGATTCCTTCGCTCGTCGACGCCATCATTGGACACGGAACTTCCGGACGGAGCAACGCCTTCAGATGACAGAGACGACGGGCAGCCCGCAGCAAATTCCAGTGGTGGTCGACAATCCGGAGGCTAGTCAGTTCGAGACGCACGTCGACGGGCACGTCGCGTTGGTGGCTTACATCAAGCACGGCGACACGATCATCTTCACCCATACCGAGGTTCCAAAGGAACTGCAGGGGCGGGGATTGGCGAACGTGCTCGCGCACGCGGTGCTGGAACGAGCAAAGTTGGAGGGCTGGCGAGTTGTCGCGCGCTGTCCGTTCATCGCGAGCTACGTCAAGCGTCATCCGGAGTACGAGCCACTTCTCACGGGAGGACGGTGAGCGAGAAGAAGAGTCTTCTCATTGCCACGAGATCGTCCGAGCTCGCGCTTCGCCAGGCGCGGCAGGTGCAGTCCGCGCTCGCGCGCTCGGGCGTGGCCGCGGAGTTGAAAACATACAAAACCACGGGCGACAAGCGCCTCGACGAGCCGCTGAGCGCAATTGGCGGGAAGGGACTCTTCACGAAGGAGCTCGAGGTCGATCTCGCGAAGGGCGCCGTCGACTGCTGTGTGCATTCGCTCAAAGACCTGCCGACGGAGCTGCCCGATCGCCTGACGATCGGTGCGGTGCTGGCACGTGAGGACCCGCGCGACGTGCTCATTGTCAATGGCGTCACTGGCGCGACCTCGATCGCGGAGCTGCCGCGCGGATCGCGTGTGGGTACCTCCAGTCTCCGCCGCCGCGCCCAGTTGATGGCGCGGCGCTCGGATGTGGAGGTCGTCGCGCTGCGTGGCAACGTCCCGACGCGTATTCGCAAAGTCGATGATGGCCAGGTCCACGCCGCGATTCTCGCAGCTGCCGGCGTCCACCGCCTCGGCGTCTCACAACGCATCGCGTGCTATCTCGACGCGCCAGAATGGCTCCCAGCTGCGGGACAGGGCGCGATCGCCGTCGAGATTCGCGAGGACGACGCGCGCATGCGGTCGCTGGTCGCGGAGATCCACGACGCCGAGACCTGGTTGAACGTGAGAGCCGAACGCGCGTTTCTCGACGCCCTGGAGGGCGGCTGTCAGGTACCGATCGGTGCGCTGGCGCAAGAACATGATGGTATCCTCACGCTCTATGGCCTGATCGCCGATGTCGAGGGACGTCAGATCGTCCGGGGTGAACACCCGATCGATCCACAGAATCCGGAGCTGACGGGCATTCGTCTCGCAAACGAGCTCCGTGGACGTGGAGCGACGGAGATTCTCGAAAGCCTAAGACGAGCCGAACAAGTTCCGTCGCCGCAGCCCGAGTAAGGCCGGAGGTGGATGCGGACGCCTAACGAGGGCCACAGTAACAAGCCAGACGTGTTGTACATGTCGATCAATGGTCAGGGTGTGTGGCGCTACACCATTTCGACGCAGACGTCGACGCTGATTGCGAGGGCCGGCGCTGCGAACTCTGGCGCGGCGGTCGCCTTCGCTTTCGTCGGTGGGCACAGCAACCTGCTGCAGCTCGATGCTCAAGGAAATCTGTGGATCGGTGACGATTCGGGTGACGGCCTCACAAATTTCACGGGACGGATCTGGTATCTCTCGGCAGCATCCTTGTCAACGGTTCCGTAGCTCGCTCAGGATGACAACTGGCTTCACGTCGGTATCTTTTGCCGCATGCCTTCGTATCCCTCGTACCGGCCACGCCGGCTTCGACGTACCGATGCGCTGCGACGGATGGTCCGCGAGACGCAGCTCGCGCCGTCGCAGCTCATCCTTCCACTCTTCGTTCGATCGGGGCGAGGGATCAGGCAAGCCGTTGGCTCGATGCCCGGCGTCTGTCAGACATCCGTGGACGAGATGTTGCGCGACGCACGCGAGGCTGAGCAGTTAGGCATTGGCGGCGTGCTGTTGTTCGGAATCCCGGACGTCAAAGACGCGATCGGTTCCTCCGCGTGGGACGATCGTGGTCCAGTGCAGGAGGCTGTGCGCGCACTCAAGCGCGAGACGCCGCGCCTCGTTGTCATCACGGATGTCTGCATGTGCGAGTACACCGATCACGGCCATTGCGGCGTGATGAAGGACGGCGACGTGGACAATGATGCGACTCTGGAGTTGCTCTCGCGGGAAGCGCTGTCGCATGCCCGGGCTGGTGCCGACATCGTCGCGCCGAGTGACATGATGGACGGAAGAGTGCACGCAATTCGTGAGGCACTTGACGGCGCTGGGTTCGCCAATACCGCGATCCTGAGCTACGCGGCCAAGTTCGCCAGCGGATGTTACGGTCCGTTCCGCGAGGCAGCCGAATCGATACCACAAACCGGCGACCGGCGCGGCTACCAGATGGATTCAGCGAACATCGACGAAGCGATGCGTGAAGTGTGGTTGGACGTAGAGGAAGGCGCGGATATGCTCATGGTCAAGCCGGCCGGCCCGTATCTCGACGTCATCCAGCGCGTGAAGCAGGAGACGGGCTACCCTGTCGTCGCGTACCAGGTGAGCGGGGAATTCGCGATGATCAAGGCTGCGGCCGAGCGCGGTTGGATCGATGGCGATCGCGTCATGATGGAGTCGCTCATTGGTATTCGTCGCGCGGGCGCGGATGTCGTTATCACCTATTTCGCGAAGGACGTCGCGCGCACGCTGGCAGCGACGGCCGGAGCGGTCGGCTAGCTTTGAAGCGATGAGATACAGGAAATTTCCAAGCGCCGACGTCACGGTGTCCGAAGTCGGCTTCGGCACGTGGACTCTGTCCACCGGCTGGTGGGGCGAGCGCACCGATGCCGAGGCGATCGAGATGCTGCGTCGCGCACACGACGAGCACGGCGTGACCTTCTTCGACGCGGCCGACACGTATGGCAACGGCCGCGCGGAGCGACAGCTCGCGCTGGCGTTCAAGCGACGGCGTGGCGACGTCGTCATCGGCACCAAGGTCGGCTACGATATCTACGACGAAACCGCCCGCAAGGCGCGGCGCGGTCAGAGCGAGCTGCCGATGCGGACCGACCCGGCGTACATCCGCTTCGCCGTGGATCAATGTCTCGAGCGGCTCGACAGCGACTACATCGACGTTTTGCAGATTCACAACGTCAAGATGGAGCAGGTGCGGCAGCCCGACCTGTGGGACACACTCCGCGAGCTGAAAAAGGAAGGAAAGATTCGCGCGTGGGGTGCGGCGTTCGGTCCCGCGATCGGCTGGTTGTATGAGGCAGTTGAGCTGATGGAGCGCGAGCGCGACATCGATACGATTCAGATGATCTGGAATATCCTCGAACAGCATCCAGGGACGGCGATGCTCGAGGCGGCGCGCACGAACGCGCCGAGCTGCTGCTTCAACATTCGAGTCACGCACGCCTCGGGGATGCTCGAGGGGAAATACACCGAGGATACGGTCTTCCCACCCAACGATCACCGCCGCCATCGCCCACGCTCGTGGTTGGTCAACGGCATCGAGAAGGTCCGGACGCTCGACTTTCTCGCGACGCGCATGACACTCGGCCAGGCGGCGCTCAAGTGGCTCCTCGCCGAGCCGCTCGTCGTGACGACGCTGCCGAACATCTACGACAACGCGCAGCTCGACGAGTTTGCGTCGGCCAGCGACCAGCCGGACCTAACACGCGAGGAGTTGGAGCGGGTCGCCACGCTCGCGGCCGGGAACTTCGGCGTCGTCGAGGAACCCATGGTCTACAAGGGGACCATGGAACGAACCGCGGGCATCGCCGGCGACGCCTAACGGCAGTTGGTTGCTTGGTGATGGGTTGTCGGATCGCCGGG
>DATBBP010000016.1:0-5786 GCA_036270935.1 Gemmatimonadaceae bacterium | reverse complement strand
ACGCTGAATTCAATGTCGCCACTCGTCACTCGTCACTCCGTCGCCACTCACAGCACCGCCGCCGGACCTAGACTGAGCATCGTTTGCTTCTCAGGCACGAAGAACTCGCGCGCGACGCTCGCGATGTCGTCGGGCGTAACGGCATCGACGAGCGCGAGCGTTTCGTCCAGTGTCCGATAAGGCTCGCCATAGAGCTCGACAGCTGCCGCGCGATACATGCGTGCGCTGACGCTCTCGAGCGAGAGCGTCATTTGCCCCTTGAGCTGGGACTTGCCCATCTCGATCTCGCTCTCGGGCAATCCGGCGCTCGCGACCTGCGCGAGCTCGTCGCAAATGACGTCGTAGGCGGCGCGTGCACTGTCAGGCGATGTCGCCACGTACACGCCATGCATTCCCACGTCGGTGTAGAACTGTTGGAACGTGTAGACCGAGTAAGCGAGTCCCAACTCCTCGCGGACGCGCTGAAAGAGCCGCGAGCTCATCCCACCGCCGAGTAGCATGCTCAGCATCACGAGGGCGTAGCGGCGCGGGTCTGTGTAACGCATGGCGCTCGTGCCGAGCACGAGGTGAGTTTGGGTCCCCTCGCGCTCGACGTGCCGTGTCGTCGGCGGCGCGGGCGTCGCGGCCGGCGCCGACAAGAGCGACGCGTGCCCGCTCGGCACGCTCGACCATCCGGTTCGCTCGAGGACTCCGAGCAACGCCGCATGCTGGACGTTGCCAGACGCGGCGACAACGAGTTGTGGCGGATGGTACGCACGTGCGTGCAAGTCTTTCAGCGCGCGCACGCCGAGATGCCTAACGGTGTCTCGAGTTCCGAGGATCGAATAGCCGTAGGGATGCGGCGCCCATAACGTCTCGTTGTGCAGCTCGAAGACGAGATCGTCTGGTGTGTCCTCGACCATCCCGATCTCCTCGAGGACGACTTTGCGCTCCAGGGCAAGATCACTGGTTCGCAGCAAGGGGCGGAACACGATATCGGAGATGACGTCCGCCGCTTGCGTGAGGTGCTCGTCGAGGACGCGCGCCTGATACACTGTGTGCTCGCGCGAAGTGTACGCATCCAGCGAGCCGCCGAGGGCTTCCAGCTCGAGCGCAATTTGCTTCGCGCTCCGGTGCTCGGTGCCCTTGAACACCATGTGCTCGAGCAGATGCGAAACTCCCATTCGGTCCGCTGGCTCGTGCACGGATGCGGCACGCACCCACGCCCCGAACGAGACTGACCGTACCCCCGGCATGTGCTCGGAGAGTACGGTCAGACCATTCGGAAGTACGGTGCGCTCGAACTCGTGATCAGTTCTCGGTGGAACGCGCGTCACTGGCGTCGCGAACGCTCTCCGCCGCGACGTGGACGATCGCCGCGACCACCCCGCTCGCCTCGTTCCCCACGACCGGCTTGATCGGCCGCGCGCTCGACTGGCTCTCCTGTTTCGCCGTCGGCGCCGCCTGACGAGCCGCCTTCGCCCGCGCTGCCGTTCCCACCGCCATCGCCCATCGTCTCGGGCTTCGGAAGAATCGCCTTACGAGAGAGACGCAGACGCCCGCGTTCGTCACGCTCGATGAGCTTGACCCGAACGCGATCGCCTTTCTTGACGACGTCCTCTGTCTTTTCCGTTCGGCCGTGCTGCATCTCCGAGATGTGCAGCAAGCCTTCCGTGCCCGGCATGATCTCGATAAACGCACCGAACGGCGTCGTCGACTTCACCGGACCCTCGTAAATCTCGCCGACAACGGGCTCCGCGGTGAGCGCCTGCACCATTTGCCGAGCGCGCTCCATTGCGTCGCCGCCAACGGCCGCGATCGTGACCAAACCCGAATCGTCGACAGTGAGCTCGGCGCCTGTCTCGTCCTGAATCCCGCGAATTGTCTTGCCCTTCGGTCCAATGAGATCGCCGATTTTTTCGGGGCTGATCTGCATTGTCACGATTCGCGGCGCGAATTTCGAGAGGTCAGAGCGCGGTTGCGCGAGCGCCTTTTCCATCTCGCCGAGGATGTGCATGCGCCCTTCACGTGCCTGGGCGAGCGCCTCCTTCATGATCTGGAGGTCGAGTCCCTCGACCTTGATGTCCATCTGGATCGAGGTGATGCCGTTGCCCGTGCCAGCGACCTTGAAGTCCATGTCGCCGAGGTGATCCTCTGTGCCGAGGATATCGGTGAGGATTGCGTATTTCTTTCCCTCCTTGATCAGACCCATCGCGACGCCGGCGACGGCCGCGCGCATGGGCACGCCCGCATCGAATAGGGCCAAGGAGCCCCCACATACCGACGCCATGGAGGAAGATCCATTCGACTCGAGAATGTCTGAGACAATGCGAATCGTGTACGGGAATTCGTCGAACGCCGGCAGCACGCCTTGCAACGCGCGCTCGGCGAGATTCCCGTGGCCGATCTCGCGCCGGGACGTGCCGCGAACAGGCCGCACTTCGCCGGTGGAGAATGGCGGGAAGTTGTAGTGCAGCATGAACGACTTGGTCTGTTCCTGCGGCTCATCGATCGAGTCGAGGCGCTGCACGTCGTTCTGCGTGCCTAACGTGGCGACCACCAGCGCCTGCGTTTGCCCGCGAGTGAAGAGCGCCGAGCCGTGCGCGCGCGGCAACAGTCCCGCCTCGATCGTGATGGGACGAACTTCCTTGGAGGTTCGTCCGTCTACGCGATGCCCGCTCGAGAGAACCTGATTGCGCAGCTGGTGATACTCGACGTCGCCAAGGAGCCCGTGCAGTTCCTTCGCCGCGTCGGGGAAGTCGACGAGAAGTTCGTCGGCGAGCTCGCGCTTCGCGCGCTCCACGGCCTCGATACGCGTGTGCTTGTCCTTCTGATTCAGCGCTTCGCTGATTCGTCCCTCGGCGAGCGCCTTCACGCGGACTTCGAGCCCTTCCGGAGGTGTCGCCTTCACCCACGCCATTTTCGCCGGTCGATCTACTTTTTGCAGGAGCTCTTCCTGCATTGCGATCAATTCGCGAATGCCTTTGTGCGCGATGCCGAGCGCCTCAACGATGTCGTCCTCCGACACTTCGAGCGCGCCGCCCTCCACCATAACGATGGAGTCGTTCGAGCCGGCGACGACGAGCTCCATGTCGCTGTACTCGAGCTGCTGGAAAGTCGGGTTGAGCACCCACTTACCCTGAATGCGCCCGACGCGAACGCCGGCGATCGCACCGGAAAACGGAATCTTCGATGCATTCAATGCATACGAAGTTGCGACAAGTGCGAGAACGTCCGCGTCGTTTTCCTGATCGGCCGAGATCACATAGACGAAGACCTGGACCTCGTTCTTGAACCCTTCCGGGAAGAGCGGGCGGATCGAGCGGTCGACGATGCGCGCGGAGAGAATCTCGCCGTCGCTCGGACGCCCTTCGCGCTTGACGAATCCGCCGGGAATCTTTCCCGCCGCGTATTGTCGTTCTTTGTATTCGACCGTGAGCGGGAAGAACGGCAGCGGACTCTGATTTTCGCTCACCGTGACGGCGGCGAGGACTTTCGTGTCACCAAACTGAACTACGGCGGCGCCTGCCGCCTGCTTCGCCATGCCGCCCGTTTCAATAACGAGCTTCCGGCCGGCGAACGTCTTTTCGACGCTTTGCTTCATTGCGATTTTGCCTCAGAGAAATGCAAACGCGCGGGCTGCATAGATTGCGCCCGCGCGGTGCGTGTGTTTCATCTCGATCAATACCGGAGCCCGAGTTCTTGTACGACTCGGCGATAGCCGTCGACGTCTGCCCGCTTCATGTACTTCAGAAGACGACGACGTCTGCCAACCATCTTCAACAAGCCACGTCGGCTGTGATGGTCCTTCTTGTGGACGCGGAAGTGGTCGGTGAGGTAGTTGATCCGCTCCGTGAGAATCGCGACTTGTACGCGCGCGGAGCCAGTATCCTTTTCCGATTCGCGATACTTCTGAACTGTAGGGGTCTTATCGAAAGCCATGACGGTGTGCGAGATGAATGGAATCCTTAAACATAGCAGGAGCCTCTCAGCCCCTCAACCTGCCCAGCCAGCTGGCTATTCGAGCAAACCAACCGTGCGTGTCGTTGTACATCACGACGACGAACAGCAATGCGATGGCGAGAAGCCCAAACCGGAGGATGTACTCGCGCGTGCGCAGGCTGAACGGCTTCCCCTTCGCCGACTCCAGCACGTTGATCACGATCTGACCGCCGTCGAGAATCGGGATCGGCAGCATGTTGAGAATCGCGACGTTCACGCTCAGCAGGGCGATGA
This sequence comes from Gemmatimonadaceae bacterium, assembly GCA_036270935.1. Lineage (GTDB taxonomy): Bacteria > Gemmatimonadota > Gemmatimonadetes > Gemmatimonadales > Gemmatimonadaceae > AG2. The sequence continues at coordinate 1,571 of DATBBP010000016.1, read as the reverse complement.
GAGTCAATAAGCTCTCGAGCCCGCTCCGCGCTGCCTCGACCGACATTCGCGTGATGCCGACTGGCCCGCTCAGCTGGCTCACCGAGATCTCCCGCGTGACGAGCTTTTTCACGATGTCGACGATGGCACCCGCCATGAACAGCGTCATCCTGCTGCCGGCGGCGACCGCGGTCCCGAACGGCATTTGCTCCCGAGCCGTCGGAATTCTCGAGCTAGCTCCGATCTTCCCGACGGTCCTGATCTGCGCCGCAGCGAGCGTGTCTGGCGTCGCCTTCGGTGTCACCGTGACGTCGAGCGTACGCTGCTGGCGTACCAGCGATATGCGAAGTGCTCGCTCGGGGGCTGCGCTCACCACGCTCACCAGCTGACCCCACGTCGACACCGGACGGCCATCGATGGCGACGATGCTGTCGCCGCTTTGAAGGCCCGCTTGGTCCGCACGGCCCCCAGGAAGAATCGCGTCTAGGACCGCCGGGCGCTCGAAGTCGAGTGAAGAGAGGATTTGTTCGGCCGAGGGACCGTTGCCGCCCAGTGGCTGCCGCACTGTCGCTCGCGACGTACGGAAAACGACGCTGTCCTTGCTCGCCGCGATGCCACGGACGGCATCCTCCCAGTTCCTCACCGGCAGATCGTTCACGGCGAGGATGGTATCACCTGGCTGGAGCTGTGCGAATGCAGGCGCGTTAGGCAACGGTCGTACTTGGCCAATGACGCGCGTCGTGATGATGGGATTACCAAAATGCAGCGCGATGAAGATGGCGATGACAAACGTCAGCACGACGTTCATCGTCACGCCGGCGATCAGAATGAAGAGTCGCGCAGGCAGTGGCTTGCTCTCGAACAGCCTGTTCTCCGGTATCGGCTGCGGTCCGAATGGAATCATCGCGTTCGGGTCGTGGTCCGGATTCTCCAGCTGCGGCGCACGCTCGCCGCCGCCCTCGAGGAATGCCGCGTCCTCATCGAGGCGAGACGCCATGCGCACGTAGCCGCCCAGGGGCAACGCGGCGAGAATGTACTCGGTCTCTCCCCACCGCTTGCGGAACAGTGACGGTCCGAATCCGATCGAGAAGCGGGGGGCGTAGACACCCACCGTTTTCGCGGCAATGAAGTGCCCGAGCTCGTGCACGAAGATCACGAGCCCGAAGACGAGTATGGGCGCCAGTATCGCTAACATCGGAATCGATCCCTCACGTGGCGACGCGCCGCCTCATCAGCGGCGATGATGGCGTCGCGCGAGTCACCATTCTCCGATCCGAGCGCTTCGAGTGCCGATTCGATCGCGCGCGGAATGTCGGCGAACCCAATCCGTCCCTCGAGAAAAAGCGAAACGGCTTCTTCATTGGACGCATTGAAGACTGCCGGTGCAGCGCCGCCAGTGCGACCGGCGGCGACGCCCAACGCCAACGCGGGAAAATCGTTGACACGGACGTGCTCGAAGGTCATCGGGGAAAGCTCGACTGGGTCGAAGGGCGGTACACCGGTATCGGCTACCCGTTCAGGGTGCGTCAGCGCATAGAGGACGGGTAACTCCATATTGGGAACGCCTAGCTGAGCTAGTACGCTGCCGTCGA
>DATBBP010000015.1:0-2288 GCA_036270935.1 Gemmatimonadaceae bacterium | reverse complement strand
CACGAGCGAATTGCTGCATGCGCGCCTCGTCGCGCTCGTTGGCGTGAAGCGCGCGAACGAGCTGCTGGACACTTACCCGCATCACGATCTCGATCCCGTCGAGGGGCTCGATCTCTCTGGCCTCGATCAGAACGCGCTCGGCGGCATGGGACAGGTGTACACCGACGTTGCCTTCAGTCGCATCGAGGGCTCGAACAATTGGGTCGTGAGTGGAAAGAAGACCGCGAGCGGCAAACCGATTCTGGCCAACGATCCGCACCGTGCGATCACGAATCCGGGCGTTCGGTACATCACGCATCTCGTCGCGCCCGGGTGGAATGTCATCGGCTCCGGCGAGCCGGCGAGCCCCGGGGTCGCGATCGGACATAACGAGCGCATTGCGTTCGGTCTCACGATCGTCGGAATGGACCAGCAAGACATCTACGTCGAGGAAGCCACGTCGACGACGGAGATGCATCTCATCGTCGACACGATCGCGGTACGCGGAGAGGCACCGCGAGTCGTGACGCTGTCGTACACTCGGCATGGTCCCGTGCTCAGTGTCGACAAGGAGCGGGGGCGCGCGATTGTCGTGAGAATGGTTGGGCAAGAGCCCGGTACGGCCGCATACCTTGCGTCGCTGTCGCTCGACCGGGCGCGGAACTGGAACGAGTTCCAGCAAGCGATGTCGCGCTGGAAAATGCCGGACGAGAACATGATCTACGCCGACGTCGACGGAAACATCGGCTGGATTGCGTCCGGGTTGATGCCGCGGCGCAGTTGGTCGGGATTGCTCCCCGTGCCTGGCGACGGCCGCTTCGAGTGGAGTGGCTTCGTGCCCGTGTCGCAGCTACCGCAGCTCTACAACCCCGCGGCGGGCTACATCGCAACGGCGAACGACGACATCCTGCGCTACATGCCGTCGAGCTACGACACGCCCATCAGTTATGAGTTTCCTCATCCGTCGTACAGAGCGGAGCGACTGCACGAAGTGTTGCGCGACAGCGCCCACTTCACGGTGAAGGATTTCGAGCGGCTCCAGCACGACGATCTGTCACTCCTCGCGCGCCAGCTGGTTCCGTCAATGCTCGCGGCAGCGAAGCGGGCGGGCGCGGGAGCCCAGCGCGATATGCGTGCGCTCGAGAGCTGGGACTTCCACATGTCGAAGGACGCGCACGCGCCAATGGTCTTCGAGGCGTGGTCCTCGGAGCTCGCACGGCTCGCCGCCGGCGCGATCTACCCGCGCGATGTCGCCGCCGCGCTGCGTAATCGCGTTTCGTGGTCGGTCGTGGATAGCGTGCTGCGCGCGGGTGGGCGCGGCGACACGCTCGCGGTCGTCGCGCTCGACAGTGCTGTCGCCATGCTGAAGCGCCGACTCGGGCCTAACGAAGAGAGAACGCCATGGGGCGCGCTCCACGTCGTCGAATTCACGCATCCGATTGCGCCAGCCTTCGACCTGGCGCCGCTGGCGCGAGGCGGTGACGCGAACACGGTGATGGCAACCGGCGGCGCAAACTTCCGTCAAACCGCGGGTGCATCGTACCGCGAGATCATCGATCTCGGCAACTTCGATAACTCGGTCGCGATCAACGTCCCGGGCCAATCCGCGCAGCCGGAGAGTCCGCACTACGCGGATCTGCTGCCGCGTTGGGCGAATGGTCAGTACTTCCCGCTCGTGTACTCACGCAAGCGGGTCGAGGCGGAGACTCGTCACGTGTTGAGGCTAGAGCCGGCACGGCGGTAGGGTGCCAGTGCCAACCATTCTTCATTGTGGCCAGGTGGTTCGTGGCCAGATCAGCTCAAAAAAGGTCGGTTCGCGAGACCGCAAGGACTGCCCAGGCGTGGTAGATCCGGTCGCCTAACGCGTAGTAGCGCTGATCGATCTCGCGAAGCGCCGCGAGTGCTGGGGAACCGGCAAAGGTCTCGGGGTCGTCGGCTTCGACCGTGCCGAGGCGGTCGCGATCGATCTCGAATGTCGCGATCGCCGTGCGCATGATCGAGGCGTACTCCTCGGCGCCGAGGAGCTCGTACCCGGCGAGGGCGTCGCCGGCATATTGGCCTGAGGAATTGAAGAAGTACTGATGAAACCCACCAGCGTTGACCTCCGCATCTACCAACCAAGTCGTGTAGATCGCGCGAACACCCGCGGGCAGCGCTCGGATGATTGGCGCCTCGCGTCCCCACGAGCCGGCGACGCGATAGTGGACATGTTGCATGATCGCGTCGGCGACTTCGTCGGCCGAGAGCGAAGCGAGCAACTCTGGCGTCAGGTGCCGAAAGCGGTCGTCCATGCGCCGAGCGTGGACCTT
>DATBBP010000014.1:0-5855 GCA_036270935.1 Gemmatimonadaceae bacterium | reverse complement strand
CATATCGAGCAAGGCGCATCGCACGGCGTCCTCCAATAGTCGGCAGTGCACGGCGCGAATATGTTTCGGAGCCGTCGCCGGTTCGCCCGAGCGGCGACGACTTTCGAACTCTTTGAGGAACATTCGAACCATGGCCTCGTTCGACGTGATTTTTATCGGCGGCGGCCCCGCCGGCTATGTAGGTGCGATTCGCAGCGCGCAACTCGGCCTCTCCACGGCCGTCGTTGAGCGAGAAGGATTGGGAGGGACGTGCGTCCTGTGGGGCTGTATTCCGGCCAAGGCGTTGCTCGAGTCCGCGGCGATCGCGAATCGGCTGCAGAACGCCAAGGAGTTCGGCGTCACTGTCGGGGACGTCAAGTGTGAATACGGCGTGGCAATGAAGCGTTCCCGCGCCGTGAGTCAGCAGAACTCCAAAGGCGTCGAGTTCCTGTTCAAGAAGAACAAGATCACGTGGCTCAAAGGCGCCGCGAAGCTCACCGGCAAGAATGCCATCACGTTGAAGACCGCCGACGGCAAGGAGGAAAAGCACGACGCCAAGAAAGGCATCGTCATCGCCACCGGCTCGCGCGTGAAGGGCCTGCCCCAGATCGGGTTGGAGCTCAACAAAACGACCGTCATCTCGTCCGACGAGGCGCTGATTCTCGAGAATGCTCCCAAGACGATGGCGATCGTCGGTGCGGGCGCTGTTGGCTGCGAGTTCGCTGATGTGTTCAACGCGTTCGGAACGCAGGTGACCTTGATCGAAGTGCTACCCGGGATTCTTCCACTCGAGGACGGGGACTGCGGCAAAGAGCTCGAGCGCTCCTTCAAGAAGCGCAAGATCGATGTGCTCACGGGCGCAAAGATCGGGAACGTCAAAGTCGGAAAGAGCTCCGTTTCGATGGTCGTCGAGGTGGCCGGCGAGAAGAAGAACCTCGAGGTTGAGAAGGTGCTCATCGCCGCCGGTCGCGCGCCCAACATCGAGGACATCGGTCTCAAGGAGCAAGGCGTTCAACTCACCGAGCGAGGCTTCGTGAAGATCGACGCGAAGATGGCCACTACCACGCCTGGTATTTATGCAATCGGAGACGTCGCGGGGCCGCCGATGCTCGCGCACAAGGGCCAACGCGAAGGAATCACGGTTGCCGAGATTCTGGCCGGCAAGCACACGCACGGCGTGAACTACGGCAACATTCCGAACGCGACATACTGCCATCCGGAAGTCGCATCGATCGGGCTCACGGAGCAGCAGTGCAGGGACAAGAAGCTCGATTACAAGATCGGTCGCTTCAACTTCTCCGCGAATGGGCGCGCGCGCACCTCGGGCGAGACCGAGGGGTTCGTCAAGATCATCCGCGACGCCAAGTACGGCGAGATTCTCGGCGCGCACATCATCGGCGCGCACGCGACTGAGTTGATCCACGAGCTGGCCGTCGCGCGCGAGAACGAGTTCACGGTCGAAGAAGTCGATCTCGCGATTCACGCTCACCCAACCCTCGCCGAAGCGATCGCGGAAGCGGCGCTCGATTCGATGGGGATGATGATTCACGCCTAGTGCGAGAGCTCCTCGCTGTCGATCTCGGTCGCTTGGCTTACGCCGACGCGCTCGTGCTGCAGCGCGAGGTCGCGCGCGCCCGCATTGCGGGCGAAGTCGACGAGGATTTGCTCCTGCTCGTCGAGCATCCGCCGGTGATCACGCTCGGCCGGTCGTCGAAGAGCGCGCACATGCTCGCGACGCCCGAGTATCTGCAGCAGCGAGGTGTCGAGCTATTCGAGGTCGAGCGCGGCGGCGACGTGACCTTTCACGGGCCGGGCCAGCTCGTCGGGTACCCGATCATCGATCTCAAGGGCCACCGCCGCGACCTCCACTGGTATTTACGCCAGGTTGAGGAGTTTCTCATCGAGGCGCTTGCGACGTATGGCCTGCTTGGGAGCAGAAAGGCGCAATACACGGGCGTGTGGATCGACGATCGCAAGATTGCCTCGATCGGAGTTCACGCCCGAGATTGGGTCACCTGGCACGGCTTCGCGCTCAACGTCGCCACGGACCTCGCCTACTTCGACCTCATCGTTCCCTGCGGCATTCAATCCGTGACGATGACGTCCGTGAACACCGAGCTGCCTAACGCGCAACAGACCGTTGCCGCGGTCGCGAATGCCGTCGTGACGGCGGCCGGTGAGACGTTCGGGTTGTCGCCGCGGCGAATCGCGGCCGACGAGCTCACGACCTATCTCCAGACGCCGACGACCGTTGCCGCGCGCGCCAGCCGCTGAGCATGGTGGACGGGCCGCGAATTTACCGTCCGCGCGCGCGTGAAGCCGTCGCCGAGAACGGCGAGCATTCGCTCGACGACCTAACGGCGCAGCTCAATCCGGAGCAAGCGGCGGCCGCGAGCTACGGCGACGGTCCGCTGCTCATCGTCGCGGGCGCCGGTACCGGAAAGACGCGGACGCTCGTGTACCGTGTCGCGCACCTTCTGCAGCACGGCGTGAAGCCGGATCGCATTCTTCTGCTCACCTTCACTCGGCGCGCCGCGCACGAGATGCTCACGCGCGCCGAGCGGCTCGTTGGCGCCGTCAGTGGCCATGTGCATGGCGGCACCTTTCACAGCACTGGAAATCGATTGCTCCGCACCTTCGGCCAGTCCGCCGGCCTGCCGAGAGACTTCTCGATCATGGACGAGGGGGACGCCGAAGACCTCATCGGTCTCGCGCGCGCGAACCTCGGATATGGCAAGCAGGAGAAGCGATTTCCGAAAAAAGAAACGCTGCACTGGATCTACTCGCGTCACGTCAACACCGAGGTACCTGTCGAGGACATCCTTGGCGGCGAACTTCCCCAATTCGCCGACTATACGGATGATGTCTTACGCATATTCGCCGAGTACACCGGCCGGAAGATCGAACGCAATCTCGTCGACTACGACGACCTGCTCCTCTTCTGGCAGTTGATGCTCGAGCACTCGGCGCCGCTCGCCGAGCGTATTGCCGCGCTCTATGACCACATTCTCGTCGACGAGTATCAGGACTCCAACCTGACGCAGGCGCGCATCCTGCGCGGGATGTGTCGCACGCATCAGAACATCACCGTCGTCGGCGACGATGCCCAAAGCATTTACTCGTTCCGCGGCGCGAACGTCCACAACATCCTCGATTTCCCCAAGCAGTTTCCTGGCGCGCACCTCGTCACGCTCGAGCAGAACTACCGATCCACCCAGCCAATCCTCGACGTTACGAATACGCTCATCAGTCGCGCGGAGAACCGATTCACGAAGAATCTGTGGACGAAGCGCGCTGGTGGCGAAGCACCGTGGCTCGTCGCCGCACGGGACGAGCAGCAGCAGACGAAGTTCATCGTCGACCGCGTGCTCGAGCTGCACGAGGAGGGCACGCCGCTACGGGAGATCGCCGTGCTCTTCCGTGCCGCGTACATGTCGGCCGACCTCGAGATCGAGCTCTCCAATCGGCGCGTTCCCTTCGAGAAGTGGGGCGGCCTGAAATTCCTCGAAGCGGCGCACGTGAAAGATGTGCTCGCGTTTCTTCGCGTGATCGAGAACCCACGCGATGACGTGAGCTGGTATCGCATCCTCATGCTGATGCCCGGCATCGGAGACGTGACCGCTCGTGGGGCGATCGCTTCGATGACGGAGCGCGGATGGGACGCGGATGCCTTCTACAATTGGCTGCCGCCGCAGCGCGCCTCTGAAGCACACGAGCGTCTCGTCGCCCTACTCCGAGCGCTGCGCGCTCGCGCCGGGCGTGGCGAGCCGGAGTCGCTCGGCACTGGCGTCGGCGCGGAAATTGAAGCGATTCGTGGCCTGTATGACGACATCCTCCGCGAGCGGTACGACCGCCCCGAAGCACGACTCGCCGACCTCGAGCAGCTCCGCGTGATCGCCGGTGGATATCCAAATCGCGCCGCGTTTCTCTCCGCGATCGCCCTCGAGCCGCCGCAGAGTACGCAGGATCTCGCGCTTGGCGGCGACGCCGAGGATGACGCGCTCGTGCTCAGCACCGCACACAGCGCCAAGGGGAAGGAGTGGGACGCCGTCTTTCTCATCTGGGCCGTCGACGGATTCTTTCCGCTCGCCCGCGCCGCTTCCGATGACGATCAGCTGGAGGAGGAGCGCCGACTGATGTACGTCGCCATGACCCGCGCGCGAAACTACCTCGTTGTTTCGTATCCACTCAACGTGTACAATACACGGCGAGGCGCGGATTACTCGATGGACCAGCTGTCGCGCTTTCTCGATCGGGGCGTGCGCGCCAAGATGCAGAAATACATTCTCGGCGAGGACGCCAGCCCTGCGCCGGAAGCACCCGCGGCGGAGCATCCGCCGATCGATCTTCGAGCGATCCTGAAGTCGCGTTTCACGAAGTAGCCTCGTGACGGCGCCTCGCATAATTACGAAACGCGATCACGGCGATGCCGTACTATAATGCTGGCGTCATTCACGATCCGCTGCACGCGAGAACACCAACCCGCTGGTGGTCTTGCCGCCTTCGCATAACGTGTAAGAGATCGGGATCGAGGGTGGCTGATGAAGTAACGGTCGTGGTGCGCGAAGGACCGAGCGTGATCCGCCGAGGACGGTGTCGATGAAACGAGGGAGATGACGTGTTGCTCGCAGGTCTGTGCGTGTGATGCGGAAGCCGGTGAGTGTACGACGGAGCAGAGCAGAGTGGCGCGACGAGATCTCGTCGTACGCAGCCGGGGAAAGGGCCGAGCGGCAGGAGCGAGCGAAGTGGTTGATGAGGCGTTCGGAGTGGCAGCGGCAGTACCGATCGTGCGTTACGAAGGCCTCGGCGTGTCGCCTCGAGGGTCCGAGCGTCGGTGTCGGGTGCACAGCGTGGCGACCCGGGGACGGGACGTGGTGTTCTGGGGACGGCGGGTGCCCAACGAGGTGTAGGGAGTGTCGCACGGAGCGGGAGGCGTGTTCGCCCGAAGATGTTGCATGCTGGAGGAAGGTCGGGCGGTGACGCCGTGGGTACATCGGCGGCTGCGCGGAAGTCAGCGCGTGAAACGCCAGTGGCTGTGCGTGTTCCCGGGAGCTCTGGGCGTGTTAGCGCGAGATCGGTGCGTGACGAGCCGAGTTTCCGTCCAAAATGTCAGACCCTCGCGAGGCATGTCGCGATTGGCAATGCAAAAGAGCGACGTCTCGAAATGCTAATCGTCGTGCGCCGCGCGCTTGTCGAATATAAGGAAGGATTAGTGCGAGATTGCCTCACGATAATCTTCAGTCAATGCGATCGAAGTGTGATCGCCCCTCGTGAAGATCGACCGCGGCATGGTGGAAATGCGCAGTGCGTCCGAGCAAGTGTGCGCCGTCGAATGCATTCTATCAGCTAGAGACGTGAATGTCCGCCGCTCGATTGTGAAAAGTCGGCGACTGGCGCGAAAAGTCGGCTACTCACGCGGGAAAGTCGGCGGGCGTGTGGTGAAAGTGTGGCAGGCCGCGCGATAAGTCAGCAGCCGGCTTGTGTAACTCCCGCGTCTCGCGACGGAAATCGAGTACGAGCGCGTTGAAGACGCACACCCATCGAGGAATGCCGCGCGCGAGAATTTTTTAGTCGTGATGTCTGCGCATGTAGCCGGGATCTCTTCGCAGATTGTTCCCTTCTCGCTGGTGGTAGTTCCGTGGGCGAGCGAGTAATTGCGTGATACTCGATGCGTGATTGAAGAGCCGTGGAGTTGTGTCCGGTCGCGCGATGCCTATGCCGACGGAGTCTTTGCTACCCACTCCCTCAACGCTCCAAACGGATCCTTCGGCTTCGACTTCGCGAGCGCGATGATCCGCGTGATCGTCTTCCTGAGATCCTGTCCCTCTCGCACCCACACCGCGTCGAAGAGATCGAGATCGGTGAGATAGATCCGG
>DATBBP010000013.1:0-12758 GCA_036270935.1 Gemmatimonadaceae bacterium | reverse complement strand
ATACCGCCGCGTCAGCGCGCTCACCATGAACCGATGCTTCGCCTGCATCGAGTCGAGTAGCGAAATCATCGCGCTGAAGGTGTCGGGCAACCTGAGAAGTCGCAGCGTATGCCCAGTGGGAGCGGTATCGACGACGAGCCGATTATACGGTGACCCACCGTCCGGCGTCATCAACTGTGCGAGCACCAGAAGACCGAAAATCTCGTCGGCGCCAGGCATGGACGCGTCGACGAGGCCGCCGATATCCTCCGCATCGAGATACGTCCCCCGATCGACGATCGTGATCAACACGTCGCGCCAACGACTCAGAAACGCCGTTCGCGCTGCCATCGGGTCGAGCTGCATCGCTGACAGCCCAGTCGCCTCGTCTACGCTTCGCGCGTCGCCATGAGCGAGGGTGATGCCGAGAGCCGGGGCGAGCGATTCCGCCGGATCCGTTGCGACGAGAAGCGTTCTATCGCCGCGCGCCGCAAGTCCAGCGGCGACACCAATCGCGCACGTCGTCTTTCCGACGCCGCCTTTGCCGACAACGATCGTGAGGTCGGGTAATCGCTCGAGAAGCTGGTCTATTGCAGTCCGTGCGCTCGTGCGGTCTGCCCTCACTACGCGGCGCCTTCGTCCTCGTCGCGCGCGACGCGAACCGGACCACCTGACACTCCCTTGCCGAGGCGCTCACGCCATCCCCGTACATCACGGAGCCGCTGCATGAGTACTGCCTCACGACGGACATATTCTGTGTCGTCGATGTCGCCGAGCTCGACTAGCATCTGGAGCTCCATGAGCTCCTGCCTGACTGGTGCGTCGTCTGTCAACTCCTCTTCGACTACCGCCTGCACCTTGCCCAACACCCACCGGATACCCGCTACCGGCCCGGCGACTGGAAAGAACAGCACGTTGGTGAGGAGCCCCATGTCGGCGATCAGTCAGCCTTCTCGAGCTTCAGCTTGATATTCACGAAGTTGTACGGAGGCCACGGCCCGGAGTACTTGAAGGTCAACAGCTCCTCGTACTTCCGGCTCGTTTCCTTCACCCGCTCGTCGAATGCCTGCTCCTGGGCGCGATCGACGAGAAAGGCGGCATTCAGGATCATTCGATCGCCGATCGGCTTGTTGCTGCGGCTCGCCACCGCAACTGGCTTGATCTGATCGTGAATGTCGTTCACATAGCGCTGTCCAACTTCCTCGAGCGCGGAGTCGATCAGTCGGCCAAGCTGCATACGCGCGAAATACGTCGACGACGCTGTGTGTCGACTGATCTCGTCCTTCAGGCGCCGGATCTCGTCGTTCTCCCGCTCGATGTTGGCAATGACCTTCTCGCGGTCCCAGAGCACCTTCAGTCCAAACTCGATCTTGTCCTGCATCTTATCGAGAACGTCGCTGAACGCCTGATAGGTGGAGCGGAGCAACTCCGTGACGTCATCTTCCGAGCGAAACACAGTGCCGAACGACATCGGGATCACCGTGTGCTCTTTCATGACCGTCTCATTCACGAACTCGTGTGCGAGCACGTTCTCGCGGGTCGGGTCGTAGATGACGATCGGTGTGTCACTCACAACCGCCGCGAGATCGTGGAACGCGACCGTGTACACGCGCTGTCCACCGCCGATCCCGATTGCGCCGAATTCGCGCTGCCGGTCGCTTCGGATGATGCAGTAGACGTATTTACCGCCATCCGCCGCGATTCCGGCGCCGACGACATCCGAGGGGGAAGTTTGGAGATCAGCCATGATTCCGCGCGACAGGGTGCTGCAATGCCAAAGCAGAGAGCGGGCCGCAGTCTAACCCGAGCCTGCCGGAAAGCCGGGAGAATATATCGGCGTAAACAAACTTCGGCCAACTGCGGCACTCAACCGTGTCACTCGTCACCAGCCCGACCAGACTTTCTGTCACGGCCGCAAAATGCTGTGCTCGCGCTAGACACTCAGTTCGAGTTGCGGGATCTCGCCTTCCAGTCCTTCGCGCACGCGCATCGCGATGTCCTCGATCATCGTCGGCTCATCGATGATGTCGTACTCACGCACGTCGATCGAGAGCACGGGACAGCGATGGAAGCCTGCGATCCAGTCAGCGTATCGCGTGTGAAGCGCGGTCCAATACTCTGCGCTAGTGTCACGTTCTTTCGGCCGTCCGCGATCTGCGACCCGGTCGAGGACCGTCGATAACGGCGCGTGGAGGTACACGAGCAGCCGGGGCGGCCGAGCGGCAGGCGAGTGCAGTAGCTCACCGTAAAGCCGAGCGTAGAGATCCCATTCCGCCGCGGTCATGAATCGCTGCTCGTAGAGACCGCGTGCGAAGACTTCAGCATCTTCGTACCAAGTGCGGTCCAGCACCCAGCCGCCGCCGATACTTCGAATACGGCGCATGGCGGCGAAGCGCGTCGCCAGGAAATGAAGCTGAAGGTGAAGTGCATACGTGCGCATACCCTCCGGCTCACCGTAGAAATGCTCGAGCCAGGGATTGCCTTCGTCGACGCTCTCCAGAGCGAGCTGAAGTCCGAAGCGAGCGGCAAGCGCCCTCGAGAGGGTCGTCTTGCCAGTTCCCACCATACCGGCGACGCCGAGAAGCATGATTGACGGGCCGGGCGCGGAGGAGGAGACGAAAAGGGCGGGAAAGCGAGCGAGCTGTTCGCGGGACGCGAAAACTGTCTTTTCTTGTCCGCCGAAGCAACACCGCGCGTCACTATTTGCGCGCAAGACCGCCGTACGCCAGTCTAACCGACCGTCAACTCGTCGGTTTGGGGGTCATATGAGGCCGGGATTTGTGCGAGTGGGTTAATCGACGTCGGCGACGAGTTGTCGGGTCCATTGATCACGGTGCCGTCGCTGTTGAAGCGCGAGTGGTGACAAGGGCACTCGACGATGTTCGTCGGCTGCACCGCTGCATCGCAACCCTGATGCGTGCAGATGAGCGAAAGGGCAAAGAACGTCGTTGCGTCCACCCGCCTTACGGCGCGCTCGCCGAATTGCACCAGCATGCCGACCGTCGCGAGTCCGGGCTGATCGGACACCTTGATCGTCAGCTTTCCAGACGGAACGCTGCCTGCCGAATGCGAAGGCAGCGGCGGACCGAAGACGCCATTGCCGCACCCTCCCACCAGCGCCGCCGCGGCGGCCGCGGCCGCGCTCTTCGCCAGAAACGCCCGCCTGTTTAAACAGTTCTCACACGACATGAGACTCCTTCGTCAAACCTGAACGAATGCCGCTTTCCACTCCGCGGCGTCCTTGTCCTGCTGGTATAGCTTATCGAGATCGACAACGACGTTGTCGGCATCTCGCCGCACGGCGAATCGATCCATGCCTCGCGTCGCGCGACCCTCGATGAACGATCCGTCGGGCCGATACTTCGAGTGGTGTTTCGGACACTGGAACTGCGCGTCGTGCGGCTCCCACTTGAGCGCCGTGTTCTGATGCGGACAAGCGAGTGAAAACACGTAGACCGTGCCCTGCCAACGCACGAGAATCAGCGATTCTTCCTTGTCGATCGTGGCCCCGTCCGCGGTAGGCAGCGGGTAGGTCCGCTCATCGGCACGAACCGAGACGGGCGACACAAAGCGAATTGGCAGCGCTCGCGCCTCCGAAGTGACCGCGCCGAGCGCGGCGAAGATTCCGGCCGCAGCGAGCGCCGCGTCGCGCAAGAACGCGCGCCGTTCCACGACCTCGCCCAGTGGGCAGGCCGTGCACGAGTTCCTTTGTTGCTCATTCTTCCCATCACGACGATTCATCGATGCTCCAGGAGATCGTATGTCGGACATACCGGCGCGACGTTAGGCAATGTTCGCCAGCGCTACGCCGGCGAGAGTGATCGCGTACCACAACGAGACGCTCGCGAGCGCTGTTCGTCGAAGGCGCGTCCACGCCGGCGACGTTTCCGCGGCATCTTCACGCAGCGCCTTTTCCGCGAGGGTCATCGCGTACCCGTTGCCGAGCAGCACGCAAATCATCCCCAGTTTCAACCAGAAGACCCAGGAACGAAGAAAGGTTTCCACATCAGAGGCAAAGAGCAGCAGGCCTGTCGCGATCGACAGCACTAGACCGCCCACCACGAGTTGATGCACGCCCGAGAGATCGTCGAGATGACGACCGCGCTCGGCCGCGGCGAGACGCAAGGCGCGCAACGTGGCTCGATCCGTGGTCACGGCCAAGCCGCCTGCCATGAGGAGTGACGCGATGTGGCCGAACGTAACCACCGTCGCGATCACCTTCGAGTCCGCATAGAGATGCGCCCACGGCTCGAACAGGCGCGCGAGAGCTGTCGTCGCCGTAGCGGCTGAAGTTCCGGAAACCATGTTACTTGTTATACAACTTCATTGCCAAAGCGCTCACGATGGTGACGCCCATCGATGTGAGCGCGATGGTGCGATGCTCGCGCCGCTTGTTGAAGTCCGTCTCGGCTTCTTTGGAGAGCTTCGCACCCGCGTATGTGAAGCCCGCGTCGGCGGCGAGCATCGTGATCGCGTGAAAGTATCTCAGTGCGCGGCCGTTCGGCGTCGAACGCGAGTCCCAGAGATTCCAAAGTCCCGTGACCGTGTTCACTGTAAAGATTCCAGCTAACGCGGTCGCACCGGCACGATGTGTCGTCTTAGCCCAATCGGGCGCCTCGTTGCCGTACTTATAGATTCGCTCGCCCGCGACCCACTGCGCGGCGAAAATCGGGATGACCGTGTAGCTGAGCGTGCGATGTATCGTCAGGCGACGGCCGTACCAATCACTGATCTCAATCGCTCGCGGCCGCACTCGCGGCGTGTCAGCGACCACCGGTGGCGGAACGAGAACTGTCAGCGATGTATCACGCGCCAAGCTCGAATCAGGAATTCCAGCGACGACACTAACGACAAAGGGCAAGACATGTATGAGCAGCATGTACCATCCTGTACTGGACGAATGGGGTAGACGTGCCACCAACCCGAGACGAGTATGTGGCGTTCCCGGCAATTAGGTGAGAGCGCGCGCACCTCGCACGCAGCGATCGCGCTGTCAGAGCCGTTGTCGTCTCGCGCGCAACCTGTTATTCGCGCCGTCGGCCGTTGGCGCGGTCGACCAGCAGCGAAGTCGGCGGCTGCGAGTTTCCCGTCGTCAGTCCGCCCTGACTTGGGACCGAAGCTTCGCGAGTGCCTCTCCGCGAATCTGCGAAATTCGCGACGCGGAGAGTCCGAGCACTCGAGCGATCTCCTGGAGCGTGAGCTCTTCGTAGAAGTACAATGCGAGCACCGTTCGCTCCTGGACTCTCAAGCCTCGAATTGCGAGGCCAAGCCGCACGATCAGCTCCTGGTGTCCGATGCGTTCCTCGACGCTCGGCATGCTCTCGTCGGCGATGGCGCCCGCCGCGGTTACCTGCGCGTCGTCGCGTAACGCGCGAGGTGCCACGTCGAGGGACACTACGATTGCGCCATCGACATCGAGCTCCCACTGACGCAGCGTCTCGACGCTGACATCCAGCTCGACTGCAACCTCGGCGCTCTTCGGTTCGCGCCCCAGTCGCCGCACCAGAATATCTCGCGCGGCCGTAATCGAGCGCGCCTTCCGACGTGCTCCACGTGACATGTGGTCGTGACGCCGAAGCTCGTCAAGCATGGAGCCCCGTATCCGCGGCACGGCGAAAGTGCTGAACGTGAGTCCGCGCGCGGGTTCATAGCTCGCCGCTGCCTGCATCAGCCCAACCGCGCCGGCGCTCACGAGCTCATCAAGGTCTACCTTGTCGTGGAGCCGTCGAGCCAGTTGGCGTGCGACGTGGTGCACCAGGCCGACATGTTGCTGAGTCAGCACGGTGACATTCTCGTCGCGGACGGGGCTCGAGGTCTGAATAGAGGGGGACATCGCGGAGATCCTCGTGAACGGAGGGAAGGGGCCCGTCTCGAATCATCCGCGTCCCTAAAGGCAAACCGTGCTCCACTGTGATACCGGCGATTTCTGCCGTCAGTTAACGGCCTGTGGACTAACGCTGCTTAGGCATAACCGCTTTACAATCACAGGGTTGAGATGAGCAAGAGGCGGGAGCAGCCGCCAAGGCGCTCAGTGATCGACTAGCAGGCGGAGCTAGGAAGAATTTTCCATGCGGCAGAAATTGCCGGGTAATAGTTGCAAGCGAAAGTAAGAAACGGTTCCCAAAAAGGGCGGAGGGGCGGCACTACAATGCCGCCTCTAGAGAATCGGCTCAAGAAGGACGGATCTCAGAGAGCGGCTCTAAAAGGACGGGGTCTAGAAGAACTCGGATCTAGAAGGTCGGGTCTAGAAGAACGGGGTCTAGAAGGGCGATGCGAATAAGGAAATCGGGCGCGCCGGAGGCGCGTCCGATTCAGCTTTCGTCCGTTGTTTTAGATCCGTCTTCTTAGATCCGTCCTCTTAGATCCGCCTTCTTAGATCCGCCTTCTATAGCTGTCCTCGTAGATCCGCCCCTCTTGCTGCTCGCGACTTCTCGCTTTCAACCGCGTTGAGCCTGTTTCTGAGCGTCCTCACGCTCAGTCCCAAGAGTTCCGCGGCGCGTGTGCGATTCCCCTCCGTCACCTCGAGGGCACGGGCGATCAGTTGTCTCTCCGCTTCGCCGAGATCGAACGAATTCAGCACGACCCGGTCGAACTCGGTCGAACCATTTCCATTAGCCGGCAGCGTCGGCCGAAGCCCTGTCTCCCGAGATGGACTCGACAGGCCGAATCGCTGACCCTCGAAGTGCACAGGAACTAGCATTGGTCCGGTCGCGAGAATGACGGCTCGCTCGATGGCATGTTGCAGCTCGCGTACATTTCCCGGCCACTCGTAGCGCTGCAGGAGAGCGAGAGCTTCCGGCGAGATCCCCGCGAACTCCTTCTTCGTTTCGTTCGCCGACTGCGCGGCAAAGCGGAAAGCTAGAAGTGGTATGTCGTCGCCGCGCTCGCGCAGCGGCGGTATCTCGATCGGAATGACGCTGAGTCGGAAGAACAGGTCTCGCCGGAAGCGACCAGCCTCCGCTTCGGCGGCGAGATCGCGGTTCGTCGTCGCAATGATCCGGACGTCGACCTTGATCGGAGTCGTTCCGCCGACTCGCTCGAACTCCTGCTCCTGAAGAACACGGAGCAACTTCGCCTGGAGATCGAGTCTCATCTCGGAGATCTCGTCCAGCAGAAGCGTTCCTCCGTGCGCACGTTCGAACGCGCCCGCCACTCGCTTGATCGCGCCAGTGAACGCACCTCGCTCGTGACCGAACAGGGCGCTTTCGACGAGGCCTTCTGGAAGGGCAGCGCAATTCAGCTTGATGAAAGGACCATCGCTGCGCTCGCTTTGGTCGTGAATCGCCCGCGCGACGAGCTCTTTCCCGGTTCCCGATTCCCCTTGGAGCAGCATCGTTGCTCGCGTTGGCGCCGCGGTCGCGATCGTCTGCAGCAGCCTCCGCATGATGGCGCTCTCGCCAATGATTTGCCGCTCGTTCCGAAGCGCCATCACTTCGTGGCGAAGGACGTTGTTCTCCTTGCGCAGCCGAGCAACCTGCAGCGCCTTCGTCACTGCGTGCTCGAGCTGCTCCGGCCGTACCGGCTTCGTTATATAGTCGGCCGCGCCCGCCTTTATCGCCTGCACGGCATGCTCGATCGACGCGTATCCGGTCACCATGATGAGCGGGGTGTCGTAGCCCTCGTCTCGCAGGTGAGCGAGGAGCTCGAGGCCCGTCATGCCGGGCATCTTGAAATCCGAGATGATCAGCTCGAACTCGCCGTGCGAGAGCGCTTGGAGGGCCTGCGGGACGTTCCGCGCACCAACCGCTCTGTGCCCAGCACGAAGCAGCGTGTCTTCGAGGAGCAGGCCGATAGTTGGGTCGTCATCGACGTACAGGATCGTCGCCATCGTCCGTCCTCGAGCTACTGTCTTGGCGCTAGCGCGGGATCAGTCCCGGCCGATACTCGGATATCTGATGCAACTCGTCGCTGTTCACCTACGCTGAGGTGAAAGGACCGTAGGGCCGAGCGTGTCTCTAACGATTCTACGACCGCTCCCGATACTGTAGCTATGAGGTTGCAATGACGATAGCCTTTTCGCCCTTTCTCACGGCGGACGTGGACGAGACCTTCAGCCGCGGGGCGCAATGGACGCCTGCAATCGGCGGGGAACGAAACGACGCGCTCTCGATTAGGCTGGAGCTGATCCGTCGTCGGGTGGTTGCCGGATACTACGCGTCGCCTGAAATGGCAACCGAGCTCGCCCGACGTCTCGTGGAGCGCGACGCGTTATCGGAGTATTGACGCGGGGAGCGGCGTCTGGCGGCACTAGCTTAGTGTGCATGACGCAGCAGCAGAGTCGTCAGCCCGATCCGCCTAATCGACGCATCGCCATCAGCGGCGCGTCTGGATTTCTTGGCAGAGCGCTCGCGAGGCGGCTGCAAGGCGAAAGTGTAACGATTCACCGACTCCGTCGCGGCGAACGCGCGACTCCTCCGGATATCGCGTGGCGGCCAGATGCGGGAACGCTCGACGTCGCGGCGCTCGACGGTGTCGACGCGCTGGTCAATCTTGCCGGCGAGCAGATCGCGCGGCGGTGGACGCCGAAGCGCAAGCGGGCGATTCGCGCCAGTCGTGTGGACGGCACAGCGCTGTTGTCACGTTCTATCGCCGAGCTGCCTCACCCGCCAAGAGTGTTCGTCAGTGGATCGGCGATTGGCATTTACGGCGACCGAGGAGACGAGGAGCTGGATGAAGAAAGCCGTCTCGGAACGGATTTTCTCGCCGAAGCAGCCGAAGCGTGGGAGCGAGCGACCGAACCGGCGCGCGCGGCGGGGATTCGTGTGGTGTGCATTCGCACGGGCATCGTGCTCAATCCGCACGGTGGCGCGCTCGCGAAAATGATCGTGCCCTTCAGGCTGGGTCTCGGAGGGCGGATCGGATCGGGTGCCCAGTGGATGAGCTGGATCGGACTCGAGGACTGGCTCTCTGCGGTCGAGTTCGCACTCGCTCGAAACGTGTCGGGTCCGATGAATCTCGTTGCTCCGAATCCGGTGCCTAACGCCGAGTTCGCGATGACCCTGGCGCGCGTGCTGGGACGCCCCGCACTCGTCCCTGTCCCAGGCCTCGCGATCGATCTGCTCTTCCGCGAGATGGGGCGGGCGACGCTACTCGCGAGCCAACGCATCCATCCCCGCCGTCTGGTAGAGGCTGGTTTTGAGTTTGCTCACCCAACTTTGGAGCAAGCATTACGGGCAGAGCTAGGGGCCGATTCCATAACAGCCCCCAAGCTCTAGCCCTAGCCCCATCTATTCGATCAGCGCGCTCAGCCGATCCGAGTAGACACGGCTCGCGGTGAGACGCGTGCCGTCGCGCATGATGACGATGTACTCACCATGGAACCACGGCTCGAGCTCCTTCACGCGATCGATATTGACGATCGCCGAGCGATGAATGCGCACAAAGGTGTTTGGATCGAGCCGCGCCTCCATGTTCTTCATGCTCTCGCGCAAGAGGTGAGACTCGCTGCGCGCGTGGAGACGCACATAGTTGCCTGCCGCCTCAACCCAGTCGATTTCCTCGGTTCGTAAGAAGAACACGCGACCGCCGGACTTCACGATGAGACGATCTGAGTGGCGCTGCCCGCGCCGTTCGGTGCGCAGATCCTCGAGCAACGCAAGGAGGCGCGCGTCGACGGTGTCACGCGACTGTTTCACGTGACGTCGCGCGCGAGATAGGGTCTTCTCGAAGCGCGCCTCGTCGAATGGTTTGAGGAGGAAGTCGAGCGCGTGAATCTCGAACGCCTTGAGGGCGTGGTCGTCGTGCGCGGTGACGAACACGATTGCTGGCGCCTTTGCGGGCGTCCCTTCAGGGGCCTCCGCGTCGCCGCGCCCCAGGGCTTCCACGACCTCAAAGCCATCGACCTCTGGCATCTGGACATCGAGAAAGACGAGATCGGGATTCTTGTCATCGATGGCGCGAAGGGCTTCGGCGCCATCGGCGCACTCGGCAACGACCTCGATGTCGTTGTGCTCCGAGAGCAGGCTACGCATGCGCTCGCGAGCGAGCTCTTCGTCGTCGACGATCGCGACGCGGATTTTGTTAGGATCGGTAATCAATCGGCCGCCGTCCGTTCGAGTGGATGATATGGAATCGCTAGCGAGACGCGAGCACCGCCGCCCGGATTCGCCATGAGCTCGAGGGAGAATTGTTCGCCGTAGAGGTGGCGAAGTCGCGCCCGCGTGTTGCTGATGCCGACGCCTTCGCGCGGGCCCATTTGCGCGATCCCGCGTCCATTGTCGACCACCTCGCAGCGCAGCATGTTGCCATCCGGAGCGACTCTTACACGTACGTGGCCGGCCCGCATGCCGTCGCCAAAGCCGTGACGCAGCGAGTTTTCGACCAACGGTTGCAGCACGAGCGTCGGCACTCGTGCGTCGAGAACTTCCGCATCGATGTCCAGCGTCACCGTTAGGCGATCGCCGAAACGCAGGGTCATGATCTCGAGGTAGCGCTGCAGGAAATCGATCTCCTCGCGCAGTTCCACCTCTTGAACGCCGACGCTCCGCAGCGACATTCGCAGCAAGTCGCTTAGCGCGGCGATCATCGAGTCGGCCCGTTTCACGTCCTTGTGCATGAGGGCCGAGATCGTGTGAAGAGTGTTGAACAGGAAGTGGGGCTGCAGCTGCATCCGCAGCACTTGGAGCTGTGCCTGCGCGAGGCGGGCCTCGAGTTGGGAGGCACGCAGCGCGCGGTCCTGCGAGACGCGGTAGTACACGAGCGCGTGGTAGACGGCGAGCAGTGTGCAGTACACGATCGAATCGAGCGTGAACCACGACGCGAGATACCCAGAGAAAAGCCGCGAGAGTGGAATCGCCGTCGCGGTGCCTGTGAGCAGCAGCGACGCCGCCGTAAACAGCGCGACGTGCAGCATGACAAACGAGACGACGGCGACGAGCTGGAAGATCCAATTGCGAAGCGTTGTGCGGCTATCGTTACCATGGTGCGATCCCCAAACGGGGAAACGCCGTCCCATCCACATCACAACTGGCGTCAGGAGCGCCCACAGATACGTGAAAACAAGCTCCGCGGGGACAAGCTGACCCAACGAGACTTCCTGGCCGAGCAGCCGCCGATAGAAGTAGCGCTCGAGCGAGTAGAGAACCGCAACGATGGTCGCGATTGCGAAAATGATCAGCGCAAAGCTCGCGCGTCGTTCAGGACTGACGGGTGGCTCACCAGCGCGGGCGAGCCCGAAGATCGAGTACTCGCCAGTCTTCGCGAGTCCATCAGCCAGTGAGGCCGGAGGCGTGCTCGGCGGCGTACGGGGCCGTACCTCGCGCTCGTTTCGAGATCGTCTGCCAGCCGCGCCTGTAAGCGACATCGAACTCCTGCAGGTCGAGAGAATCAGGGCGATCGATCGATCGTCAATCGATCATACCGTGATGACGCATCCCAGGTTTCGCACTTCCGCGGCTGAATCGTGCCGCGCTGACACCAATTTGACAGTGAAATCTCGCCAAGCGTTGCAGGACTGCTGTCTGACTTTTGTAAGCAACTCGCTAACTGTCCGGAATCGAACAGCGGATTCCCAACCGTGGACACCGCGCTGCGGAGTTTCAAGCATTCGTGACGCGGTCGCATCCGGTGTATTCGCTCGTCTCATTCGTTATGCGGAGCGCTCTGCTCAATGAAAGCGCCCCTCGGTGAATCATTTCACCGAGGGGCGCTTCATCACGGCAGCTTCACTTCAGGCGAAGGACCCCGGACGCTTCAGATGGAAGTCCGTTGTCCCCTGAAACGCGTGAGCGACGGCGAGTATTTTCTCATCCTGATAGATCGGCCCCATGATGTAGATCGATGTTGGAAGCGGAGTTTTCGACGGCGGAGGGGGCCGCAGCGCCTCGGCGCGAAGCGAGTCGTTGTGTGTGAGCGGCGACGGTCCGCCGCGGCCACCTGGAAACGCTCCCGGCTGCGGCACCGCGAACCCCGTTGGCACCACGATCGAAGGCGTGCCGGTGATGTTCGTTACCGATGTGTTTTCTCGCGGTGTCAGAATGACGTCGTGCGTCTGGAACAGGTCCCACCAGTCCTTGCAAAGCTTCGTGCGCGCGCGTTGAGCGTTCACATAATCCACGGCCGGCAGGAACTGCGCTGCCCTAAAAGTGTTGGGCCAGGTACTGTAGGGCTCGAGCTCGCTGATCATGCCGCTAAGAGTATCGCCCTCGAAGGCGGCGCCGCATTCGGCGTTGAGTGTGAGTTGGGCGAGGAACCCGGAGCTCGGTGTTGGCTCGTCGATCGGTGTGAGCTTCGCACCTAACGATTCGAGCACCTTGAGCACATTGAGCGCCTCCTCGCTGCGGAACGAGGTTCCGTCTTGCCGCGTTCCCTCGAAGTGGGACTTGATGTAGGAAATGCGCAGTTGCGAGGGCTTGAGGTTCGCGTTCCAGTTGAACGGATAGTTCTTGACGGAATAGTCGAGGCCATCTGGTCCCTGGATGGCGTCGAAGACGAGCGCGCAATCTTCGGCGCTGCGACAAATGGGGCCCAGCTTGTCCATCGTCCAGGAGAGCGCCATGGCTCCGGTACGCGGCACTCGGCCAAAGGTTGGACGGAATCCGCTCAGGCCGCAGGTTCTCGCCGGAGACGTGATCGAGCCATTCGTCTCGGATCCGATCGAGAATCCCACCAAGCCTGCGGCCGTTGCGGATGCCGGGCCTGCGGAGGAGCCGCTGGATCCCGTCTCCGGATTCCACGGATTGCGCGTGCGTTCGGCGTACCATCGGTCGCCCTGCGCGAGTGCGCCGAGCGTGAGCTTGGCGACGAGAATGGCTCCAGCATCGTCGAGTCGCCTAACGACT
>DATBBP010000012.1:0-1717 GCA_036270935.1 Gemmatimonadaceae bacterium | reverse complement strand
CCGGCGCCGCGCCGGTCGTCGCGGAGCTCGCGAAGGAAGCGGGCGCGCTCACCGTCGGCATCGTGACCAAGCCGTTCCTCTTCGAGGGCCGCAAGCGTATGCGCCAGGCGGAGCAGGGCATCGCCGACATGCGCAAGAACGTCGACACGATGATCGTCGTGCCCAACGAGCGGCTGCTGGCCGTCGTCGGGAAGGGAATCCCGTTCCAGGACGCGCTGAAGAAAGCTGACGAAGTGTTGCTGCACGCCACGCAGGGCATTTCGTCACTGATCAGCGTCACCGGTCTCGTCAACGTCGACTTCGCCGACGTGCGCACCGTTATGCAAGCCGGTGGCTCGGCACTCATGGGTACGGGCATCGGACGCGGTGAGAATCGCGCGATCGAAGCCGCCCAGCAGGCGATCAGTTCGCCTTTGCTCGACAACGTGAGCATCTCCGGCGCGACGGGCGTCCTCGTCAACATCACCGGCGGCGCGGATCTCACGTTAGGCGAAGTCCATCAGATCAACGAGATCATTCACGACGCCGTTGGCGACGATGCCGAGATCATCTTCGGTGCCGTTCATGAGCCGGCGATGCAGGGCGAGATTCGCGTTACGGTCATCGCGACTGGCTTCGATAAGGCGATGCAACCAACGCTCATCACGCCAGTGCAATCGCTCACCGCAACGCCTGGCCCCGCGGTGAAGAACTCCCCTGTGATTCCGTTCCCCGCGAATCGTCCTGCTCGTGTGAGCGGCGTCGTCACCGGACGGACGTCGTCGACCGACGCGCCACGCCCAGTGCGATCGGCGCCGCTCGACAAGGGTACCCAGGATCTCAGCGACATGGAGATCCCGACGTTCATTCGGAGGCAGATGGATTGAAGGGAGTGATCGAACGCGTCGTCACGTATGGCGTGGCGGCGATCCTCGTTGCCGGGGCCTTGTACCAAACGCCTCAGCTTCCCGACAAAAAACCCGCTGAAGAGCTTCTCGGTCCGCAGCAACAGAGCTTAGCCACACTGTCCGTGGCAATGCTCCGCGAGCGCATCGACACGCTCGGCAGCGGCGAGTCGCTGCGCAGTGTGTTCGCTCGCGGGGGCGTGAGCGAGGTGCTCACGACTCAGGCCCTCAAAGCGTTGACGATCATCAATCCCGGTCGCGTTCGTGCCGGGATGCCGATCGCCTTCCGATCGCCTGCTCCCGATTCCGCGCCGACCGAGATCGTGCTGCATCTCGCGATCGATCGCCTGCTGCACCTCAAGCGCGATGGCGCGACGTGGACCGAATCCGAGGAGCAGCTACCTTGGAAGACTGACACGATCGTCGTCAGCGGCAGCGTTGCCTCGACGCTCTATGAAGCAATGGACTCGAGCGCGAAGTCCCTCCTTCCGGCGCAGGCGCGGCAGCAGCTCACCTGGGCGCTCGCGGACGTGTTCGAGTACAAGATTGACATGAGCCGCGATCTTCAGCCGGGTGATTCCTTCCGCGTAATGGCCGAGCGCTCGTCGTCGTCGAACGGCGCCGTGCGAATCGGAAGAATTCTCGCCGCGACGTTCTCGCTCTCGGGTACCGACTTGCAGGCCATTCGCTACGCGAGTCAAAGCGTCGCTGGCGACTTCTTCGACGCAAATGGCAGGTCATTGCGCGCGGCCTTCCTCCGTGCGCCGCTCGAGTTCCGGCGCATCTCCAGCACGTTCGGCGGCCGCTTTCATCCCATTCTCGGCGTCTGGAAG
>DATBBP010000011.1:0-3483 GCA_036270935.1 Gemmatimonadaceae bacterium | reverse complement strand
GTTCGCCGCGACGTAGGACAACAGTTCGAAGACGAAGTCGTACGTCGAGGCCACGCGGCGCTCGAACGGATCGTGCGAGTACGCCTCGCTGAGAACGGAGATGCGTCCGCGCAAGCCGTAGTAATTCGTGCCGAACCGCGGCCGTGAGTCATACGTCTCCCAAGCCGTAGGTGCGCCCTGCTCGCGTGGGAAGTTGCCGTAGTCGAACACCTCGAAGCCATGGCGATCGCGCATTCGCTGGCGCAGCTCGACCAACATCGTGTCGCGCGTGTACGGCAGCGTGAAGCGCGCGGCTGGATTGAGCGTCGCCGCGTAGGTGAGCGCGTAGCCGTGATAGCTGCCGTCGGTCGTGTGAAGATCGACGAACACGTCTGGATCCCACTCCCGAAACATCGCGAGCGACGCGACTGTCTCGGGCGCTTCGGCCTTCACGTAGTCGCGATTGAGGTCCAGGCCCTGCGCATTCGCGCGCGTTCCGACGAGCACCGGCCCATTCTGCTCCGTGCGATTGCGTTCCTGCGCCGCGAAGCGTTCGTTGCCGTCGGCGTTGTAGATCGGCACGGCGATGAGAATGATCGAATCGAGCACGTTCTTGTGATCGTCGAACAGGAGATCGCGAAGAATGGCCTGAAGTGCTTCTTTGCCTTCGACCTCGCCCGCGTGGATGTTGGCCTGCACATAGACAATCGGGCGGCGAAGCTGCTTGGCTTCGGTGGGCGTCGTGACGAGTGGGCGGGACGCGACGACAAACGGAATGTCGCGCCCTTCATTCGTCTTGCCGATCGATCCGATGTGAATCTTCGCGCCGAGGCTGCGCAGCGAATCCAGATATTGAACGACGTCCGTGTACTTCGACGTCTCCCTGAAATTCGTGCGTTCGGCGTGGGTGAGCGGCCGGGCCTGAGCAAGATTGCCAGGATAGCGGCTGCGTGATGGCGCGGTGGTCGGTGGCGAGGAAGGTTGCGCGCAGGCGCTGACGACCATTAGGCAAAGGAGTGCCCTTCTCGTCGTCCCGGGCAGTGCGAGGGATTGTCGCAATCGTTGACTCGTGAGGCTTAGCAGGAGAAAAGAAGTGTAGCCGAACGCCTGAGCCTCGGTCTAGGCGCGGAGTAACACTCTACCCACAACTCTCTGCGCTCTGTGCTTACGTGGCTCGTCCCCCATGCAGCACCGCGCCACGGGCGCGGGTTTGCGCGGCGGTCGCCGCATCCGCGCCTCGCTCGATGTCCAATCTCACATTTCGCTGGAACATCGTGAAATCGGCATCACGGAGGCCTGCCTTCGCGAGCGAAAGAATGACGTCCGACGCAACGCCAACCGGAACGCCACGCGCGACGAGATCGGTCGCGACCGTGAGCGGCAGGGTGACGCGAGCGCGCCCGGCGTGCTGCGATGCGGCGCGCAATTGCGCGAGATTGCGCATCGGCAACCCGGCGTGCAACGCATTCGCCCCAGCGTTGATCTCATCCGTACTGGCGCCTGCGCCGAGCGCCGACTTCGCCGTGCGTAGCTCGGCGAACAGGCCATTCACCGCGACGACGATTCGATCGCCGTCTGCGCCCCGCTGCGAACCCTCGAGCGCCTTATCGATGAGCGGCTCGGTGGGAAGCCGGGCTCTGCGAGCTGAGTCGACCAAGACGCTGACCGCAATTCGCGTCGTGGAATCCAGCCGAAAAAGGCGCGCATCTCCATGGCGCTGTGCGGCGGCCGCGGGCGCGAAAAATAGAACGACGCACCACGCGCCGACCGACAACTTGCCGGCGCGCGCTGGCCAGTTCACCGGTCCAAATCTCCCCCTCCGACGACGAGCGCGGAGTTGGGCATCCCAAAATCGTCGTCAAGCATCTTCGGAGCACTGGGGTCCGCGACCCACAAGCTGTC
Organism: Gemmatimonadaceae bacterium; assembly: GCA_036270935.1. Taxonomy (GTDB): domain Bacteria; phylum Gemmatimonadota; class Gemmatimonadetes; order Gemmatimonadales; family Gemmatimonadaceae; genus AG2. The sequence goes on along the minus strand of DATBBP010000011.1, from coordinate 1,602 downwards.
GTCGACGACGAACGAATAGCGATGATGCCCTTCGGGTACGGCAGCCGTCACCGACCACACACCGCCGCCGCGGTGCTGCGCGCTGAACTCGGCGTACGTCGTGTCCCAATCGTTGAAGTCACCAACGACTTGGACTTTGCGCGCCTTGGGCGCGACGAGAACGAACTGCACAGCGCGTCGAGGAGTCCCATGCTGGCCAGCGGCGCGATCGACGTTGACCTCCAAGCGGCCTCCCGAAGCCCGCGCCGCGCGTAGCGTTCCGATCGCATGACCAACGGACAGCGTGACCGCAAGCAATAATGCGGCGGCAATGCCAGAGACGAGCGGACTGACGGTGATTGTGCGCGGCCTCAGCGCACGCGTCCACGCACCATCCCGATGACGTGGGATGGAGCGAATCGCCGACATGACATTTCGATCGAACTCGTCGTCGAATGGCACCGGCCGTCGCAGCTCCGCGACGACTCGTTGAATCCAGTTTTCAGGCTTGCCTCGCATCATTCACCTCGGGACGTCCGCGCCCCTCACGTACCTCGCGATCGCTCCGAACGTCACTGAGCAGTTCGCGAAGTCGATCGCATGCTCGCATCACCCGCATCTTCAACGCCGATACACCGGCCCCCGTCAACCTCGACATCTCGTCGTAGCCCAGCTCCTCCACGTACTTGAGCAGAAATGCCTCCCGTTGCTCGGGCCGCAGCTGGCTCAAGGCGCGATCGATCTCTTCACGCCAGGCACTACGTTCCGCGGGATGCTCTTCGGCCGCTTCGTGAAGCGCGAGGTCGTCGCTGACGAAGGTGCGCGAGCGGCGCCCACGTCGCGCGCCGACCGTACGGCACCGATTTACCAGAATACGGAACAGCCACGCGCCAAATCGTTCAGGATCCTCGCATCGAGCGAGTGACCTGTAGGCGCGGGTGAACGCATCCTGCAGCGCCTCTTCCGCGTCCTCTCGGTTGCCGAGCATGTGCAGCGCATACCGCGCGTACCGATCGCGATATCGATTCACCAGCTCGGCGTAGAGCTCCGCGTCGCCCCGGAGCACGCGTGCGACTATTTGCGCGTCGGTGCTACGATCCATAGGTGACAGACCTTGGCGTGGGAGAGGGAGTCACAGAAGAAGGGCGAGGGGCTAGGGCTTAGGGCTAGGGTTTAGCTCCCTAGCGCCTACTCCCTGAACCCTATCCCCTTTACGCAAGCGGCCGTCCTTCGGTTGGATAGAACGTCCTGCCCGTCTTGGCCATCTCGACCAGAACGTCTGCGGGGACAAACCGCGGTGGATAACGGTTGTTCAATTCTTGAAGCTGGCGAACGATTGTCGCTGCGCCAAGGGTGTCAACATATCTGAACGGCCCGCCGCGGAAGGGTGGGAATCCGATGCCGAACACCGCGCCGACGTCGCCGTCCCGCACCGTGCGAAGAATTCCCTCTTGGAGGCATAGGCCAGCCTCGTTCACCATCGCCAGCACGCAACGCCTGACGATCTCCTCGGCCGGTATGTCCACATGTTGGCCGGCGCTCGCGCGGGCGCCGGCACCGATGATTTGATAGATCGAGCTATCGACGTCGCCCTTTTTGCCCTTGTCGTCGTACTTGTAGAAA
>DATBBP010000010.1:0-4171 GCA_036270935.1 Gemmatimonadaceae bacterium | reverse complement strand
GTTCGAGGCCGAGATGCGCAAGGTCGCGGAGGAGAAGTACCCGTTCGCGCGCTCGGAAGTCTCGCGCAGCGCGGCGCAAAAGGTGTTTGTTGATGATCCGCTCAAGCTCGAGCGCCTGAGCGAGCTTGGTGACGGCGAGGTTATCTCGACCTACACTGACGGACCGTTTGTCGACCTGTGCCGCGGTCCGCACGTTCCGGATACGTCGTACGTCAGGGCGACCAAGCTGACTTCCGTTGCTTCGGCGTACTGGCGAGGGGACGAGAAGCGCCAGCAGCTGCAGCGTATCTACGGTACCGCGTGGTGGAAGCAGGAGGACCTCGACGCGTATCTCTTTCGCATCGAGGAGGCCAAACGCCGCGATCATCGCAAGCTCGGTCGCGAGCTCGATCTGTTCCTGATGAGTCCCGTCTCGCCTGGCGCGACCTTCTGGACCGAGCGCGGCACCTTTTTGTACAACACGCTCGTCGATTTCATTCGCGAGCGCCAGCGTGGGAAGTTTCAAGAGATCAAAACGCCGCTGATCTACCACAAGGCGCTTTGGGAGCAGTCAGGCCACTGGGGCAAGTACCGCGAGAACATGTTCCTCATTCTCGACAAGGAGACGAATGAGCACGACATGTCCCTCAAGCCGATGAACTGCCCGTCTCACTATGTGTTATACCTGTCGAAGCGTCACTCGTATCGCGAACTGCCACTGCGCTACGTGACCTTCGACGTGCTGCATCGCAACGAAGTCACCGGCGCGCTGTCCGGCCTCACCCGCGTTAGGCAATTCCAGCAGGATGACTGCCACGTCTTCCTGCGCGAGGACCAGATCGAGCACGAGGTAAAGTTCCTGATGGACTTTATCGTCGGCTACTATGCGACTTTTGGTCTGAACCCTCAGGTGCGCTTCGCGACTCGTCCGCCGGTGCGATTGGGCGACGACGCGCTCTGGGATCGGGCCGAAGGCGCGCTCAAGGCGGCCCTCGAGTCCACGGGCGTCGCGTACGAGCTCAAGCCGGGCGACGGTGCGTTCTACGGCCCCAAGATCGACTTCGACGTCACCGACTCGTTAGGGCGCGCCTGGCAGCTCGGCACGATTCAGCTCGACTACAACGCGCCGGAGCGGTTCCATTTGCAGTACGTCGGCGAGGACAACGCCGAGCATCAGCCGGTGGTGATCCACCGCGCGGTGAGCGGCTCGCTCGAGCGATTCATCGCCATACTCATCGAGCACTTCGCGGGTGCGTTCCCGGTGTGGCTCGCGCCGGAGCAGGTGCGGGTGTTGCCGATCTCCGACGACGTGAAGGACGTTGCGGCGAAGATCGCGGAGCAGATGCGCGCCGCCGGACTCCGGGCGTCGCTCGACGATCGTTCGGAAACGCTCAACTATCGAATTCGCGACGGCGAGGTGATGAAGGTGCCGTACATGGCCGTGGTTGGAAAACGCGAGGCGGAGGCGGGGACGATCGCGGTGCGAGCGCGCGGGGCGGGGAAGAAGCAGGAGATTGTCCCAGTTGCCGAGTTCATCGAGCGCGTTAGACGCGAGTCGGAGAGTAGGGCTCTCTCGTCTTGAAGGCCGTTCACGCGGGTTCCGCCGTTCACGCGGGTCCCGCTGTTCACCCAGTTCCAGCCCATTAGCTTGCACTGCATGAGCAACCCAGTCATCATCTCGGCTGCCCGAACGCCAATTGGCAAGTTCCTCGGCGGCCTTTCATCGCTATCCGCCCCCGAGCTCGGCGCCGCTGCCATACGCGCCGCCGTCGAACGCTCCCGCGTCCCGACGAACGAGATCGACGAAGTCATAATGGGCAACGTCATCCAGGGCGGCGTCGGACAAGCCCCCGCGCGGCAAGCCGCGCTCAAAGCTGGCCTTCCTTCGAGCGTCTCCGCGCTCACTGTCAACAAAGTCTGTGGCTCTGGTCTCAAAGCCGTGATGCTCGCTGCCCAATCGATCCGCGCCGGCGATGCTGAAGTCGTCGTCGCCGGCGGCCAGGAGTCGATGTCCAACGCACCGTACTATGTCTACGGCATGCGCAACGGCGTGAAGCTCGGCGACCAACAGATGGTCGACGGGATGATCAAGGATGGACTCTGGTGCGCCTTCTGTGACGTGCACATGGGCGGGCACGCCGAGTACACCGCTCGTAAGGCACACGTGTCGCGCGACATGCAGGACGACTTCGCTGTGGAGTCGCATCGCCGCGCGGTCGCCGCTATAGAAAGCGGCAAGTTCAAGGAGGAGATCGCGCCGGTCTCGGTGCCAGGTCGCAAAGGGCCGACCGTCGTCGACACCGACGAAGGTCCTCGCAAAGACACGACGCGCGAATCGCTCGGTAAGCTGCGTCCGGCTTTTCCGCAGCAGGGCACGGCGGCCGATCAGTTGACCGTCACCGCGGGCAACGCGTCGAGCCTGAACGATGGCGGCGCGGCGACGGTCGTCGCGAGTGAGGAGTACGCTCGCGCTCACGGCCTTCCCATGCTCGCGCGGATTACCGGCTACGCCACGGGCGCGACGAATCCCGAGGATCTCTTCTTCGCGCCGATCTACGCCGTGCGGAACTTGATGGCGAAAAACGGGACTCGCATCGGTGAGTACGACCTCATCGAGGCGAACGAAGCGTTTGCGTCGCAGGCGATCGCCGACGGCCAGGAGCTCGGTTGGGATTGGAGTCGCGTCAACGTGAACGGCGGCGCCATTGCGCTCGGCCATCCTATCGGCGCGAGCGGCGCGCGCGTGTTGACGACGCTGCTCTACGCGATGCAGGATCGTGGTGCGCGCACGGGTCTCGCGACGCTCTGCCTCGGCGGCGGCGACGCCGTCGCACTCAGCGTCGAACGCGTGGATTGAGTAATCCGAGCTTGTCATCCTGAGGAGCGAAGCCCTTTGTCAGACTCCAACTCCATCTCCCGTTGAGTACTCTCTTAACTCCCATCCGTTCCGCGCGCGACACGCGCGTGACCCTCACTGGAGTCGCGGGCTTCGTGATTGCGCTCGCGGCCGCGTCGCAGATCGCGATTCCGCTGCCCTTCACGCCCGTCCCGATCACGCTGCAGCCGCTCGTGGTCGTGCTCGCGGGCTTGATGCTGGGCCCGACCGCCGGCGCGGCGAGCATGGTGCTTTACCTTGCCGCGGGCGCGGCAGGACTGCCGGTCTTCGCGCCCCTCGGTGCCCCAGGCATCGCGCGCTTCTTCGGACCGACAGGCGGATACCTCATCGCGTATCCGGCGGCCGCGTTCGTCGCTGGAGTGCTCTCTCGGCGCGAGCCGAGTCTCCTCGGACGCTCGCTGGCCGCAACCGCTGGCGTCGTCGTCATTCTCTTTGGCGGCGTCGCGCAGCTCGCGATCGTCAGCCAGAGCGTTGGCCGAGCGATCGCCATCGGCCTCACACCATTTGCGCTGCTCGACGTCGTGAAAGCCTTCGTTGCCGCACTCATTGCGGGGCGTCGTCTCTCGAGCACTCGCCCGGCAGATTGAGCGCTCGGGCGTGGGTGTTGACCGCCGAGGGCCAACTCCGTGCCCCGTGGCGAATTCTTCTCTTTCTCGCGGCGACGGTCTTCTGCGGACTCATCGCGTCGACGTTCCTCGGCCCCGCACTCGAATTTCTGTACTCCATCACGGGGTTGCGCGTCAGCTCGCAAGAATGGGTCATCGTCGCGGCGCTTCTTGGCGGCCACATTGTTGCCCTCCGACTCATAGATCATCGACCCTGGTCCGATGTGTGGATGGATCGTCACGCCGCCCGCCCCGCGCTTCTCGCGCGGGGCTTCTTGTTTGGCGCGCTCGCCATCGCGCTGCCGACGTTGTTGCTCATCGCCATCGGCTGGATGAGGCTCCGTCCAAGCGCGAATGGCTCGCTCCTCGGCGCCGCACTTCGCGTCTCGATTGTCCTACTCCCTGCGGCGTTTTACGAGGAGCTGCTGACGCGTGGCTATTTGTTCGCGGTTCTGCGTGAAACCTTCGGCTGGAAGACGACGCTGATCGCGACCAGCGTGATCTTCGGCTTGCTGCATTTGCAGAACGCGGGCGCCGACGTCGAGTCGATCGCGCTCGTCATCCTTGCCGGCGTGTTTCTGGGCGGCCTGCTCGTTGCGACGAGGAGCCTGTACGCAGCCTGGATGGCGCACTTCGCGTGGAACTGGACCATGGCGGTCGTCTTTCACACCGCCGTGAGCGGGCGGGCTTT
>DATBBP010000009.1:0-11179 GCA_036270935.1 Gemmatimonadaceae bacterium | reverse complement strand
TGCGTCTGCTTCACGCTGCTCGGACCGATGTCGGAATGATCCGCTCCGGCAACGAAGACAATTTCGCGGCGGAGGCGGACGACAAGCGCGGCCTCTTCATCGTTGCCGATGGAATGGGCGGTCACGCGGCCGGCGAAGTCGCGAGCGAAATGGCCGTACAAATCGTACAGCGGGATCTCACCGGGATTCGCGATCTGGATACGAACGGTGTCGATCGACAAATCAGCGACGCGCTCAAGAACGCGAACCGAAAGATCCACGAGCGCACGCTGATCGAGGTCGACAAGCAGGGTATGGGTACGACCGTGTCCGTGCTCATGATCGCCGGACGCCGGTATCTCATCGGCCAGGTCGGCGATTCGCGCGTCTATCTGCTGCGTGATGGCGCCCTCACACAGCTGACGAAGGATCACTCCTACGTGCAGGAGCAGGTCGACGCCGGGTTCCTCACCCCCGAGCAGGCGCGCTATCACCCGTACAGCAACGTCATCACGCGATGCGTCGGCGCCAGCCCCGACGTGGAGCCTGACGTCTATCGCGGCGAGGTAAAGCTCGGCGATGTCTTCCTCGTCGCGAGTGACGGCCTTACCGGGATGGTGGACGACCGCCGTCTTCAGACGCTGCTCATCTCGCGCGCCACGCCCGATCGCAAGGTGCACGCGTTGATCTCGGAGGCGAACGGTCGCGGTGGGCTCGACAACATAACGGCGATCGTCGTCGAGATCGCCGATGTCGACGGCGCGCACTCGGACACTCCAACGACGCCAATCCCGACGCAGGCGCGCCCGCAGTGACGGACGAGACGGTCGCGAGCGTTGCCCAGCTCTATCTCGGAAACATCCTCTACGCGCTCGAACGCGCTTCGCTGAGCCTGGAGGAGGAAGGCCGCCGAGATGACGCGGCGTTTTATCGAGGCATTGCGAGGAAGCTCGCCGAGGCGAGAGGGCGCGAGCGGCCATTGGAACAGGAAGCACGCTAGGATCGTAAGAGACTCGAAGTTGGAAGCAGGCGAAGAGCGTGGCCTTGTTCCGCACGCTGGAACCAAATCGCCTGCGTCCAACTTCCGCGTCGCCGCGCGAGGCGTAATATTGGCCGCGCCGCGTTCGACTTCCCTCCTCGAGGTACCCAATGCAAATGCGTCGCTCCCTAGTGCGCACGGCTTACGCTGCAGCCGCGGTGGTTTGTGCCGCGCCGGCCCTCGCACAAAAACCGGCTGCCAAGCCGTCGCTCGCGGGATTCGATCAGTACATCGCGAAAGCGATGCAGGATTGGAAGGTGCCCGGCCTCGCGATCGCCGTCGTCAAGAACGATTCAATCGTGCTCATGAAGGGCTACGGCACGCGAACGATGGGCACCACACAACCCGTCGATGAGCATACGCTCTTCGCCATCGGCTCCAGCTCGAAAGCGTTCACGGCAACGCTTGCCGCGATGATGGTCGATCAAGGCAAGATGCGCTGGGACGATCCGGCGACGACATATCTGCCGAGCCTGCAGATGTTCGATCCGTACGTCAGCCGTGAGCTCACGCTGCGCGATCTGCTCACGCACCGCAGCGGCCTCGAGCGCGGCGATCTGATGTGGTATGGGACAGACTACGACCGCGACGAGATCCTCCGCCGGGTACGGTTTCTCAAGCCGACATGGAGCGTGCGCTCCCACTTCGGCTACCAGAACATCATGTACCTCGCCGCCGGCCAGGCCGTATCGCACGTAGCGGGGAAATCCTGGGACGATCTCGTGCGCGACCGCATCTTCACGCCGTTAGGCATGGGGGAGACCAATACCTCGATTCGGGACCTCGCCGGCAAAACCAACGTCGCGACGCCTCATATGGAGGTGAACGACACGCTGATCGTCGTGCCTTGGCACAACATCGACAATATTGGCCCCGCTGGGTCGATCAATTCGAACGTGTCGGACATGATCAAGTGGGTGCGCTTTCAGCTCGCGCAGGGAAGCGTCAACGGCAAATCGCTCGTCAGCGCGTCGGCGCTTGGCGAGACACACACCGCGCAGATGACGATTCCCGTCGGCGCGGACGCGAAGCAGGCCAATCCGTACACCCACCTCGAAGCGTACGGCATGGGTTGGTTCCTACAAGACTACCGCGGCCGCGAGCTCGATCAACATGGCGGCAACATTGACGGGATGAGCGCCATGGTCGCGGTGATGCCGGAAGAGAAGCTGGGCATGGTGATCCTGACGAATGCCAACGGCTCGCCGGTTCCGGCGATCGCGCTGTACCGTGTGATCGACGCGCTGCTCAACGAACCGGCGCGCGACTGGAGCGGCGAGTATCTCAAGCAGTTCACCAAGCTGCGGGCGCAGGCGAAGGAGGCCGAACAGAAGCGTCTCGCTCAGCGCGCGGTGGGCACGAAGCCGTCGGTGTCGCTCGATCAGTACGTCGGTGTGTACAGCGACAGCATGTATGGCGACGCGTCGGTTCGTTTCGCGAACGGCGTTCTCAAGATGTCGTATGGTACGGCATTCGACGGAGAGCTGGAGCACTGGCATTACGACACCTTCCGCGCGAAGTGGAACAACCGGGCGCTGGGGCCCAGCTTCGTGACGTTCGCGTTAGGTGCAGACGGCAAAGTCAAGAGTGTCGACTTCGAGGGAATCGGCACCTTCAACCGGCGGCCTGATGCTGCCGACACGACCCGAAAGATCGCGCTCGCGGCGACCGACGCGGGAAAGCTGACCGGGAAGTTCGTATCGGAGACGCCGGCGCTGACGATCGACGTGACATACGACGGCGAGTTGAAGCTGACCGTACCGGGTCAGCCCGTGTACACGTTGCTTGCCGACTCACCGACGCGATTCCGTATGACCGGCAACCATGTGCCGGCTGGATTCTTCGTCGAGTACGAGATGGCGAATGGCGGCGTGAAGACTCTGAAGCTCGTCCAGCCCTCGCCGCGGCCGACACTCACGTTCGTGCCGAAACGTTAGGTCTCGTGCTGTCATCCTGAGCGAAGCGAAGGATCTATTGTACTTGCCGAAGAGTATGCCACCTGCAAGGCACGCTAGATCCTTCGTCGCTTCGCTCCTCAGGATGACACACCTACTGTCATCCTGAGCGCCCTCGTAGGACCTCTTCACGCGACCGCGTGACCAGGTCGAGCACTCGGTCGCGCTGCAGTCGAACGGGACGACATGTGAACACTCGCAACCATCGCGCGGACCGGTAGAATTCCTCGGCAAGCTTCGGCAGGTTGATCGCGCCCTCGCCGTGCGCCGTGAGGCGAGAGACGTCGCCGTTGCGGCGTTGCAGCGGAATGTCCAGGCCCAGCATCTGTGTCTTGGTCGGGTAGTCGAGCAGGAGCTCACCCGGATTCAGCCCCAACTCCGCGGCCAACGCATCCTCGACACGTCGCGTGACGCCGCGATCATCCGCGATCCACTCCGCTGCGTCTGGCGGCAGGTCGCCGGCGGGGCACTGAAAGGCGCGCTTGAAGAGTCGGCGTTCGCGTAACGCGACGAGCAACGGACTCGGTGCTCGTCGCGCCAGGTCGTGTAGCAAACCCTCATCGGTGAAGCCGGCCAAGGTCGCTGCGTTCAGTGAGCCGGCGCTCACCGCGTCTTCGACGAGGCGCTTGTACATCGCCGTTGCGCTGCGCACGGCGTGATGCCAGTACACATTCCGGTACATCTGGTACCGTGCGAAGAGCAGCGATTCGAGTGCCGACAGCCCTTTCTCGACGATGCCGATCTCGGCGCCGTCATCCCCATGCACCACGGTCAGTGAATTCAGGAGGCGATCGACGTCGATCTCGCCGTACGGCACGCCGCACATGAACGCATCGCGGCGCAAGTAGTCGAGCTTGTCGAGATCCAGCGAGCCGGAGATGAGGCGCTGCAGAGGACTGAGGCTTTCTCCGCGAATGAGCGCCATGATCTCGTGAGGTGTCTCATCATCGATTGCCTCGCGCAAGGCGTCGGCGACGGCTCCGCTCGTGATCAGCGGACGCGCGACTTCCTCGTGATGCAGGGCGCCGATCTCCTCGAGCGCGTGCGAGAACGGATAATGGCCGATGTCGTGAAGCAGTGCCGCGATACGAATCGTCGTGCAGGCTTTGCGCGAGATGCCCGCGAGAGCGCCGCGCTCTTCGAGGAGCGCCAGCGCCCGACGAGCAAGATGATAGGTGCCGAGTGCGTGTTCGAACCGGCTGTGGGTTGCGCCGGGATACACCAGGAACGCGAGGCCGAGTTGGCGGACGTACCTCAGCCGCTGAAATGCCGGGGTGTCGACGAGCCGCATCGCCAGCGGATCAACGGCAATGTTGTTCCAGAGGGGATCGCGGATGATCTCCATATGCGGGATGCGGGATGTGGGCCGCGGGATGCGGGATGCGGATGATGCCCTGCTCCGCGCATCCCGCGCCCCACCTCCCGCGTCCCGCTTAAGCGCGCGGTCCCGCGCTCCGAACCGCCTCGCTGACGAAAGATTCGAATTTCTTGAAGTTCTCTTCGAACATCCCCGCGAGCTTCTTGGCCTGCGCATCGTACGCTGCCGTATCCTTCCAGGTCTGACGCGGCTGCAACACCGATTTCGGGACGCCAGGAATCTCTATCGGGACGGCAAGCCCAAACGTGGGATCGACCGTCGTTTTCACGCTTGCCAGATCGCCGCGCAGGAGCGCATGCACCATCTTTCGAGTGTGCGAGAGCTTCATTCGCGTGCCGACGCCGTACGCGCCGCCAGTCCATCCGGTGTTGACCAGCCACACGTCGGCGTGATGCTGCTCGATGAGATGACCCAACATCTCGGCGTACTTGCACGGGTGCCAAACCAGAAACACGGCACCGAAACACGATGAGAAAGTCGCCTGCGGCTCTTTCACTCCGCGCTCGGTCCCGGCGACCTTCGCGGTGTAGCCGGAAAGGAAATAGTACAGCGCCTGGTCCCGGGTGAGCTTCGCGACCGGTGGCAGCACGCCATACGCATCGGCCGTGAGAAGCACGATGTTCTTCGGGTGCCCACCGCGCCCGTTAGGCACGAAGTTCGGTATATAGTGCAGCGGGTACGACGCGCGCGTGTTCTCCGTGATCGATTGATCCTCGAATTTTACCTTTCTCGTGATCGGATCGAGGACCACATTTTCGAGGATCGTGCCGAACATTTGCGTCGTGCGATAAATGTCCGGTTCTCCCTCCGCCGACAAATTGATCACCTTCGCGTAACAGCCGCCCTCGAAGTTGAAGACGCCTTCGCCCGACCACCCGTGCTCGTCGTCGCCGATCAGCGATCGCTCCGGATCAGCCGAGAGCGTGGTCTTTCCCGTCCCCGAAAGGCCGAAGAACAGGGCGCTGTCACCTGCCTTGCCAACATTTGCCGAGCAGTGCATCGAGAGAACGCCCTGCTTCGGCAGGTAGTAGTTCATGACGGTGAACATCGCCTTCTTCAGTTCACCCGCGTAGCGCGTGCCGCCAACGAGGATCATGCGCTTGGCCAGATTCAGCACGATGAACGTGCTGCTCCGCGTGCCGTGCTTTGTCGGATCGGCCTGGAACTCCGGTGCGTGCAGCACCGTGAAGTTCGGATCGAACGTCGCAAGTTCGGCGACGTCGGGCCGAATGAACATGTTTCGCACGAACGCCATGTGCCATGCGCTCGGCGACACATACCGAACAGACAGCCGATATTTCGGGTCCGCCCCGCAATACAGATCCTGAACGAACAGTTCTGCGTTGCTGTTCAAATGCGCGCGTACATCTGCAAGCAGCGTCTCGAACTTCTCCGGCGAGAACGGCTGATTCACTTTGCCCCAGTCGACATCGGGCTCCGACTGTGTCTCGCGTACCACAAACTTGTCATTCGGAGACCGCCCGGTGTGCGGCGCTGTGACTGAGACAAAAGGTCCCATCTCGGCGAAATCACCTTCGCCACGGCGCGCCGCATGTTGGATCAAAACTGCAGCGACGAGATTCCAATGCACCTCGCCGCGAGGCTTGAGCCCTTGTGCTTCCAGTCCAACCTTGCCTTGGAGTTCAGCTGCTTCTTGCTGCGGTTGCGTCTGTGTTGCCATATGGGCTCATAACCTCGAGTAGACTGTCGGTGCGATACCGGCGACGGGCGTGTTCCGAGCCGCCGCCGGCTCCGCTGGCTGTGTGCGGCCCTGCGCGTCGACGACCGCAACAGCGGTCATGTTGACGATGTCCTGGACATCGGCGCCGCGCTCGAGCACGTGCACGGGGCGGCTCATTCCGACGAGGATTGGTCCGATCGCCGTCGCCCCACCCAAGTGATCCAGCAACTTGTATGCGATGTTGCCGGCGCTCAAGTTCGGGAAGATCAGCACGTTCGCTTGGGACTTGAGGGCGTTGAACGGATAGTCGCGCTGCAGGATCTCGGTATCCAGCGCCGTGTCCGCCTGCATCTCGCCATCCACGATCAGCGAGGGGTCGCGCTGTCGTAGGAGCTGGACAGCGCGGGCGACCTTCTCGGCCTCCGGGTGACGTACCGAGCCAAAGTTCGAGAACGAAAGCATGGCAATCCGCGGCTCGATTCCGAAGTTCCGCGTAACGCGGCTGGCGGCAAAGGCGATCTGCGCCAACTGCTCCGCGGTCGGATCGATGTTCACCGTCGTGTCGGCGCAGAACACCACATGTTTCTCGAAGACGAGCATGTACATGCCGCTCACGAGTCCCGATTTGGGGTGGGCGCCTACGACCTCGAGCGCCGGGCGGATCGTCTCGGGATAATGCATGTTGACGCCAGAGAGCAGCGCATCGGCATCGCCGCGCGCGACCATGCACGATCCGAAGTAGTTGCCGTTGTAGAGACGGCGACGCGCCTCCTCCAGACTCATCCCCTTCCGCTGCCGCTTCGACCACATGAAGTGAGCGTAGGCTTCGCGCAACGGAGAGCTCGACGGATCTTCGATCTCGATCTCATCGAGTGACACATTCATCTGCGACGCAGCGCGTTCGATCGCGGCACGATTGCCGAGCAGGATCGGCTCCGCGATTCCTTCGTCAACCACAATCTGGGCGGCTCGTATAATCTTGGGCTCTTCGCCTTCCGGATAGACGACGCGCTTCGGACTCGAGCTCGCGCGATTGATCACGCCGCGCATGACCCCGCGCGCGCGTCCGAGTCGCGCCTCGAGTCGTTCCCGATACGCATCGAGCTCGACGAAATCGTTCGCGGCACCGCTGGCGACCGCGGCCCAGGCCACCGCCGGGGCGATCCACAGCAGCACGCGCGGATCGAATGGGAAAGGAATGAGATAATCGGGACCGAATTGCACCTGCCGCAGACCGTAAAGCGACGCCACGCTGTCCGGCACGTCCTGCTTCGCGAGCAACGCGAGCGCGCGCGTCGCCGCCATCTTCATCTCCTCGTTGATCTCGGTCGCGCGCACATCGAGCGCGCCGCGGAAGATGAAGGGGAATCCGAGAACATTGTTGACCTGATTCGGGTAGTCGCTGCGGCCGGTGGCGATGATCGCGTCATCACGCACGGCACGCACCTCGTCAGGCAGTATTTCGGGAACGGGATTCGCCAGCGCAAAAACGATCGGCTTCGGAGCCATCTTCGCGATCATTTCGCCCGTGACCGCGCCGGCGACGGACAGGCCGACAAAAACGTCGGCGCCGGCGAGCGCCTCGCCGATCGTGCGCGCTTTCGTCTCGGCCTGAAAGCGCGCCTTGTACGGATCCATGTCGCCGCTTCGGCCTTTGTAGATGACGCCTTGCCGGTCGCACATGAGTATATGCTCACGGTTCACACCGAGCCGCACATAGTGCTCGGCGGTCGAGATCGCCGCCGCGCCCGCGCCGGAGAACACGACGATCACATCCTCGAGCGCCTTGCCGACGATCTCGACTGCATTGAGCAGTGCTGCGCCGGAGATGATCGCCGTCCCATGCTGGTCATCGTGAAACACCGGAATCCGCATTGTTTTGCGCAGTGTTTCTTCGATATAAAAACAGTCTGGAGCGCGAATGTCCTCGAGGTTGATGCCGCCAACCGTCGGCTCGAGCAGCTGGCAGAACTTGATGACATCGTCCGCGTTCTCGGAGCCGACCTCGATGTCGAAGACGTCGATGTCCGCGAACTGCTTGAAGAGATTTCCTTTGCCCTCCATCACCGGCTTGCCGGCGAGCGCCCCGATATTGCCGAGGCCGAGCACGGCGGTCCCGTTGGTGACGACGGCGACGAGGTTTCCCTTGGCGGTGTAGGAGTACGCGAGATCGGGGTCGCGTTTGATCTCGAGACAGGGCTCCGCGACGCCGGGCGAGTACGCCAGCGAAAGGTCCCGCTGATTGGTCAGCGGCTTGGTGGGCACGACGGCGATCTTTCCCGGTCGGCCGCGCGAATGATAGTCGAGTGCGTCTTGTTTCTTTGTCATAGGGGCAGACAAGAACAATAGCGCAATCGACCCGCTAACCGTGAGAGGGGCAGAGGGTTAGGACGTGCTCGCCGCCGCCGCGGCGTACCGCCGGAGACGCGCGAGCATGCGCGAATCCGTTTTGGTGGCATCGTCGAGTTTTGGCGTTTCGATGAGTTTGGGAACGTCGATGAAACGCTCATCGGTCATGATGCGCCGAAACGGCGTCGCGCCGAGTGACCCCTCGCCAATCAGCTCGTGACGATCGCGATGCGATGCGAATGGCGTCTTGGAGTCATTGAGGTGCATCACGCGCAGACGGTCCATCCCGAGCACATCGTCGAAGCGTTGCCACACGCCATCGAAGTCGCGCTTGAGATCGTAGCCAGCGGAGTACGCGTGGCATGTGTCCACGCAAACGCCCATGCGGATGCGTCGCGTGGGCGATACTCTCTCGATGAGAAGCGCCAGCTCCTCGAACGTCGAGCCGATCGCTGTCCCAGCGCCTGAGGTGAGCTCCATGCACAGTACGGTTCGACCTGACACGCGCTCGAGTGCCTGGCTGATTGCGTCGGCATTCCTTTGAATGCCGCTGAGGCGATCGTCGATGTAGTTGCCGGGGTGCGACACGAGATAGTCGAGGCCGAGTGCCTCGCATCGCGCGAGCTCAGCGATGAAGGACTCGATCGATCGGCGCCGGAGCGTTGGATCGGGACTCGCCAGGTTTATCAAATACGAATCATGGGCGGCCGTCGCTCGCACGCTCGTATCCGCCAGCGCGGCGCGAAACGCGGCGCACTCGTCGTCGGCGCAAACGCGTTCCGCCCAGCGGCTGGCCATCTTCGTGAAGATCTGCATGGCCGTTGCGCCGATCGCCTTGGCGCGTGCCGGCGCCTCGCGCGTGCCGCCGGCGATCGAGGTATGCGCGCCGAGGAGCAGGTTGGTGGGCGGCGTGTTCTTTTGCGCGGTCCTCTTTGGCGGCCGTGGCCGCTTAGGCATCGTACTCTTTGTGCCGGCCGCGCGGGGCATTTCGCTCTAGCGTTCGCCGCGCAGCCATGTCGCCGGATCCACGGACGGGCCGCCGTGTCGGATCTCGAAATGGAGATGGGGCGGAAGATCCGGATCGGAGATGCCGACCGTGCCGATTTGCTCGCCCTTCGTCACCGAATCGTGCAATCTTACATCGGCGCGCGCGAGCGAACCGTAGATCGAGTAGTCGCCACCGCCGTGCTCGACGATGATGGTCGTGCCATACGTTCCTAACGACCCGACGCTCACGACAGTTCCATCCGCGACGGCGTGTACCGCGGTGCCGATCGCGGCGCGAATGCCGACGCCATTCCAGCGAATCGTCGCGTTGCTCGCCGTCTGCGTTTTGCCATACGAGTAGACGAGTGGCCCGTCGACGGGCCAATCGAGCTGCCCATAGTCACTCGTCTTGATGGAGCTCGCGCTGCGCAGCGCCGTGGCCCCGCGACCACTCTCGCTTCGCCGCCGGTCCGCCTCGAGGGACGCGATCGTGCTTGCGAGTTGCGCCTCGGTGCGACGCAGCTGATCGAGATTGACCTCCGTACGACGCGCGCTCACCTGCGCCTCCGCCAACTTCGAGGCGCGCTCGCGCTCGAGGTCGCGGAGGTTGTCTTCCTCCATCCGCTTGTCGTTCCGATTCTGCTCGAGCGCCTCCTGCAGGTGAACGAGTCGGTCGCGATCGCGGGCGACCTGATCACGCAGCTGCTCGACGCGCGCGACGAGCGCGCGATCGTGGAGCGCGAGCGTATGCAAGTACTTGTATCGAGCGACGAGCTCGCCGAATGACTGCGCGGAAAGCAATACCTCGGCGGTGAACAAGGGGCCGCGCTTGTAGATGTCCACGAGCCGCCGCTTCAACGTCGCGCGCTTGTCCGTGAGCTCGGCTTCGGCACGAATCATGTTTTGCGACGCGTCGTCCACGTCGCTGTTGATGCTCGCCAGCTGCCGTTCGAGTGCGGCCACGAGACGCTCGGTCGCCTCTCGCCGCGCGTTGAGGTTGGCAACTTCTTCGGAGAGGTCGTGAACGTTTGCGCGCAACTCGAGCATCCGCCGTTCGAGATCGGCGCGTTCTTGTCGAATGTGGTCGAGCTCCTCACGCTGTGCGCGGAGTTTGTCCTGAGCGTGCACCGTCGACGCGAGCACGCACAGCGCAATCATGCCGAAGCACGCCCCACGAACCGTTGCGCCACGCGCCACGCGCCACGCGCCACGCATCGCTACACCCGCCGCAGATGGCGGCCAACCGAAAAGGCGCTGCCCAGGAATCCCATCAGTGCGCCACCGGCGATG
This sequence comes from Gemmatimonadaceae bacterium, assembly GCA_036270935.1. GTDB lineage: Bacteria > Gemmatimonadota > Gemmatimonadetes > Gemmatimonadales > Gemmatimonadaceae > AG2. The sequence goes on along the minus strand of DATBBP010000009.1, from coordinate 521 downwards.
CCAACGAGCGCAATGGTCTGATCGAAGAAAATGGTCTGGAAATTCAGATACGCGCCAACCAGGTGGATCGCGAGCCACGTTAGGCACAGCGCGAGCGCGCCACCGAGCACACCCTTGATGAAGCCTTCGATGAGAAAGGGACGGCGCACGTAGCCGTCGGTTGCGCCGACGAGACGCATGATCGAGATCTCACGGCTGCGCGCGAGAACCGCCATGCGGATCGTTGCGCCGATGATGATCACCGCCACCGCGGCGAAGGCCAATCCCAAAGCGACGCCGGCAACGCCCGCGATGTTGCGGAGGCGATAGAGCTGCGTGATCCACTCCTCGCCGAAGCGAACGTCATCGACGAACGTCAGGGCCTTGAGCCTGTCGGCCACGTGATGCACCGACTCCGGGTCGCGGTACCCCGGCTTCAGATGGATGTCGATCGACGCCGGCAGGAACTCCGCTTCGAAAACGTCTTTGAACTCGCCGAGCTCACGGCGGGCGCGCTCGAGCGCCTGCTCCTGCGTCACGAG
>DATBBP010000008.1:0-7384 GCA_036270935.1 Gemmatimonadaceae bacterium | reverse complement strand
CGACGTCGAGTCCTCGACGACCTTCGCGATCAATGCAAAGAGTCCGCGCTCAGCCTCTGAGATCGGCGCAGTCCTGTAGTCCGCGAGGACAGCCGCAACCAAGTCTCTGTCTCCCAACAGCTCCGCCGCGACCGCGGCGTGAGAGCCAATTCAGAAAGGACAATCGTTGCGTCGCGATGTGAACGCGGCGATGAGCTCGCGCTGGCCTGGAGAGAGCGGCGACGGACCACGCATCACGCCGTGAGTGAAGCGCGCCAGATGGTCCGTGCGATCCGTCTTGAATGCGAACAGATGCTGAATTTGCGGAATGGGGAGACCAGCGGCGCGAAGACGCGCCATCATCTCACCTCGACTCCCCTCGGCCGGAAATGCCTCGACCTCCGGCAAGAACATCGGATGCATGCGCTGCGGACTCGTTAGGGACGCGTATACTCCCAGATCTGGAGACGAGCTGGCGGCAGACCAGAGTGAGCCGGCTCCTCGATCGTTGTGACGTGCTCAAACCCTAGGCGTCGGGGCAGGGCTACGCTAGGCGTGTTTTGTTCGTCGCAGTGAATGGTCACTCTTGACATACCCGGCAGCGAAAGAGCGAGGTCCCTTGCAGCCAGGGCCGCCTCTGAGGCGAACCCGTGGCCGGTCGCGTCTTTCCGCAGCCAGTAGCCAATTTCGATATGGTCGGCGTCGTTCGACTCAAACGCGACACGTCCCGCCTTGCTCCGAGGAAAGAGGCTCACCTCGCCGAGGAGGCGCTTCGCGTCGTCAGCGATGAGGGCATAGCGCCACTCACGGCCAGCGTCGAACGCCTCGGCGTAGATCTGAAGGCGCCCAACGAGCTCCTTGGTGGGGGCGGGCGTGGCGACGCGCGCCGGAATCCAGCGCGCGAGGTGCGAGAGGTTTGCCTCGAGAATGGGCGCGAGCTCGGTGGCGTCTATCGGGCGCCACCGCCGGAGCAGCAGACGCGACGTCCGCAGCTGCTCCGGTACTGTCACTGCCTAACGACGAACGGCAACGCCGTCACTCAGCTCCTGCCCTTCGGCTTCTTCGTCGTGATCTCGATGACGCCGTTACCGCCGCGGATGCCGTAGAGCGCCGTGTCGGAGGCGTTCTTGAGCACCTTGATCGATTCGATGTCGTACGGATTGATGCCGACCAGCTCACCGTTAGCCCCCGGCCTAAACGCCACACCGTCGACGACATACAGCGGTGCGGTGCTGCCGTAGAACGACGATGCGGTACCACGCATTTGAATCGCAATCCCGCCATCGGCTAAGCGCGTCACGATGATTCCCGGCACCTTCGCTTGCAGCACTGCCTCGATTGGCTCACCCTCATGCTGCTCGATGTCCTGGGCAGTCACGCTTGGTTGTGGCGTCGGCTGCGTCTGTCCTGTCGGATGTCCCGACGAGGCACAGGCTGTCGCGAATCCTAAAAGGAGCGTGGACAGCACGGCACGGGGCATCGCGGAAGTCATGGGCATTGGCCCTCCCAACCGCTCAGAAAAGAAAGCACGCGCCAGGCGGAGTGCCCGGCGCTGCTCTCGAACAATTAGCTCGTTTGGCGATGGGGGCAAGGCTCAGGCCAGCAAACGCTCGAGAGGCTAGGGACTAGGTAGGGCTAAGGTGTTAGGTGTTAGGGACTCCGCGGTTCATCTAGCCCCGCTTGCGTGCTCCGTGGCTTTTGCGGGTGGCGGACTTTGACTGACCGCTGAGCTCTGGCGGTGCCATGCTCGCCCACGCGTCGGCGAGAAGCACTTTCAAATCAGCGACGGTCACGGCGTCGAGCCGGACGAGAACGGCGGGAAACCCGTTATAGTGCGGCTCCGTGAAGAACTTCTTGGAGTCCGCGGAGAGCAGAGCGTCCCTTTGCCCGAGATTGGTGGTGCGGATCGCCATCACCGCATGGTTCGGGACGCGCGGCTTCTTCGGATTCACGCGCTCCTTCCACACCCAGGCGAATCCCTTGAGCCTGCCCTTGTTCCAGACCGAAAATGCAAAATCGTCCTTTGCTTCCACGGTCTCGGTGAAGGAAAGCGCGATGCGCCGGACATCCGCTTGCGTCGCCATTGATGACCCGCTCGCTCGTTAGGTTCGTAACACGCTCTGGATCCGGCGAATCATGTCTGTCAACTGCTGTGCCGCGTCCGGCGACATGCGGCCGGCGATTACCGCCGCGCCGATCTTGTTGGTCAGCGCATCGAGCTCGTTGACCGCCGGCGTCACGTTGCCGCGCTGGATCTGCTTCGCGGCCGCGTCGATCGACGCAAAGAGTGGCTGCGGCTCAGCGACTGCGCCAGCCTCGGCGAAGAGCTGCACCTGCTGCGCCAGTCCCTGAGTGGCGGCTAGCGGCGTGATGACGTTCACTAGCGCCGATGCTGAGCCGCTCGCACCGCCATCGTCCACGACGGTAACCGTAACGTGGAAGACGCCGGCGCTCGGGTACGCCTAGCGACCGCGGCCGCGCGTCTATGCCGCTTGCTTTGCCACGACGGTCGTGGGCAGGGTGACGTGGAACGTCGTGCGCTGGCCTGGTGTGCTCTCGGCCCAGATGCGGCCACCGTGGGCGCGAATGACGCCCTTCGCGATGTAGAGGCCTAACCCTAACCCCGACACGCCCGAGCCGCGACTTGCCTTGGACCGAGCAAAGCGATTGAAGATGCGCGCAACGTCGGCCGGTTCGATCCCTGGACCGTAATTGGTCACGGCGATCTCACACTCGTTGTCTCGACACTTCTCCTCGACGATGATCTCGCGTTTCTCGTCGCCATACTTGATTGCGTTGGAGAGGAGGTTGCCGAGCACCTGGCCGACCCGCATTGGATCGACGAACACGCGAACGACCGCCGGTTCTTCGACCACCTTGATGCGTCGCTCACCAGTGAGATGAGCTACACGTTTCAAACTCTCTGAAACGAGAACTCGTGGATCGACCGATTTCCGTTCCAGCTTCAGCTGATCCGCCTCGAGGAGCGAGATGTCGAGCAGGTCATCCACCATGCGGGCCAGCGTGTTCGCCGCTGATCGAATCCGTTTGGTGAAATCGCGCTCCTTCTCCGCCAGCTTATCTTCGTGAAGCGTCGGCAGGAAGTCGGCGGCCATCGCAATGAAGCCGATGGGCTGGCGGAGGTCATGCGCGATGATCGACGTCCACTCGTCGCGCATTCGCTGCAGTTCCTTCACTCGCGTGATATCCTGGACTGTTCCGCGAATGCCGATGATTCGGTCCGTCGAGTCATGAACGGCCTCGCCGCGGGCCGCGACCCAGCCCGTCGAGCCATCCGGTCGCGGGAACTCGAGCTCGAGTTCGACGGGTTCTCCGCCGGCTGCGAGCTTGTCCATCGCCGCACGCAGCTGTTCGGAGCTCTCGGGCGTGAAGACTGAGGAGCCGTAGCGGAACGGCATCGCCAGTGGAAGCGCGGGATCTCGGTTGAAGATCCGATACAATTCGTCCGACCACACGAGCTTATCGCCCAAGTCCCAGCTCCAGCTTCCAATGTGAGCGAGACGCTGCGCCTCGCGCAGCTCGGTCGCTGTCTGTGTGATCGCCTCTTCGTCACGCTTTCGATCGGTGATGTCGACCCAGATCGAGCAGGTCGCAAAGACGCGTTCGTCGAGCAGGGGAAATTTGCTCACGAGAAAGACATGCACGGCGTCGCGCAGCCGGAGGGCTTCCTCGGTGATGACCGGCGTCGCGGTCTCAGCAACGAGGCGATCATTCGTGCGAAAGCGTTCGGCGACTGTTTCGCCGAACAGATCGACGTCGCGTTTCCCTTGCACTTCGTTCACCGGAATTCCAAGCAGCTCCTCGACGCGGCGATTGACGATGATGTAGCGCCCAGTGAGGTCCTTGATGACGATCGCGTTAGGCGAGTGGTCCAGAATCGCCTGGAGGAAGCGCTGGCTTCTCGCGAGCTCGTCGCGAGCACGCTTCATGTCGGAGATGTCGCGCGTAATCGTACCGATCCCGAGCACCCGCTTCGTCTGGGCGTCGTTGACCATGAACGCGGTCACCGAGACCGGGATCGCCTGGCCGGTCTGCCAATGACGCAAGACCGTTTCGCCCTGCCAGCGCCCCTTCGCTCGCGTCTCCTCGAGGATGACGTTGGTCAAGAACTCACGAGCTTCGGGCGGATAGTAATCCGATATCGGTCTCGTACTCACGTCGAAGTCATCGTCGATACCGACCATGCGGCGTCCCGCGGGATTGATGTAGACCGGCATGCCACTCGTGCTCGCGATGCCGACGAAGTCCGAGGAGTTGTCGATCAACGAGGCGAATACTTGTCGCTCGTCGACCATCTCCTGGAGCTCGTTCGTAACGGCGCTCGCGGAGAGAAGCGCCTCGCGGGCGACTCGGTTCGTATGCCGGAGTCGTCGATGGAGCGTGCTGATGGCGAACCCCACGAAGATGAAGATCGCCTCGGCAACGTATTGCCTGGGATCAGTCTTTACGAAAGTCCGTATAGGAGGGACCAGGAACCACCAGAGGAGGATGCTGGAGAGCAGCGTTGCGCCGATTCCGCTCGCGTAACCGCCGACCCAGGAGCTCAGGAAGACAGCTGGGTAGAAGAGCGACCAGCGCGCCGAGGTAATCCAGAGCACCTCCTGCGCGATGAGGGCGCCGAGGGGTGGCAGCAGCGCCCCCAGCACCGTTCTGAGCGACGCGCCCCTGCGCGCGTCAGGCTCCGTGGTTGCTAGCGCTTGGTTCGTACCAACGCGATCCACGCCCTGCCCTCCACTGGTTCCTCACGCCGCTTTGGCCGCAGCAACAGTCGGCAGCGTCAGGTGGAAAGTCGTCGTCTGACCTGGGGTGCTCTCCGCCCACATCCGGCCCCCGTGGGCCCTGACCACGCCGTTCGCGATGTAGAGGCCCAGCCCAAGGCCCCGTACCGTAGGGCCAGGCCCGGATTTCGAGCGTGCGAATCGGCCGAAGATCCGAGGAATGTCATTCGGAGCGATCCCCTTCCCGTGATTCGTAACGGCCACCTCCACGTGACCGTCCTGTCGACACAACTGAACGAGAATCTCGCTGCCCTTGTCGCCGTACTTGACCGCGTTCGAGACGACATTGCCGAGAACCTGCCCGATCCGCATCGGATCGACGTACACCGGAAGCAACCCTCCTTCGTCACGCACTTTGATCCGACTGTCTCCCGTTAGGTGAGACAACCGACTGATGGTCTCTCGCACCAGCGTGCGGGGATCCACCCAATCGCGCTCGAGCTTGAGCCGATCGGCCTCGAGGAGTGACATATCGAGCAGATCGTCGACCATGCGCGAGAGGTTGTGCGCGGCCGACTGGATGCGATTGGCCATATCCTTCTCGCGGTCGGTGATCACACCGGAGTGCAAGTTGGGAAGAAATTCGGACGCCATCTCGATGAAGCCGATCGGCTGCCGCAGGTCGTGCGCAATCACCGACGTCCACTCTTCGCGCATCCGCTCCAGCTCCTTGATCGTCGTTATGTCCTCGACCGTACCACTGATCGCGACGACCTTGCCATGCTCGTCGCGCACGTTTTCGCCGCGCGCGGCGACCCAGCCTGTCGATCCGTCGGGCCGAATGAACTCGAGCTGCATTTCATACGGCGCGCTGCCCGCGACCAGTTGCTCCACGGCGACGCGCAATCGCTCGGTGCTCTCGGGAGTGAAGACTTGCGCCCCGGGCGTGAACGGGATTGGCAGCGGCACCGTGGAATCTCGCCCGAAGATGCGATAGGTCTCCTCGGACCAGACCATCTTGTCGTGAAGGTCCCAACTCCAGCTGCCGACATGCGCAAGGCGCTGGGCCTCGCGCAGGTCGCGTGCGGTCTGGCGGAGCGCCTCCTCGACGCGTTTGTGCTCCGTGATATCTGTCCAGATGGCGCAGATCGCGAAGACGCGGCGCTGATCGTCGAGCAACGGAAACTTGTTCACCAAAAAGACGCGGGCGCCATCCTTGAGCTCCGTTCGCTCCTCGGAGACGAGCGGCGCGCCCGTGTCACGCACGATCTTGTCATTCGCGCGGAATCGCTCGGCGAGCGGACGCGGGAAGAGATCGAAGTCCGTTTTCCCCTTCGCCGCCGCAACCGTGACACCGGTGAGCAGCTCGACCGCGTTGTTGATCAACTGATAGCGGCCGTCGAGTCCCTTGATGATGATGCCATTCGGCGAATGGTCGAGAATGCCCTGGAGAAAACGCTGACTCTGAGCGAGGTCGTGCAAGGCTGTCGTTAGGTGCCGATTGGCCGCCTCGAGCTCGTCGCGGCCGCGCTTGATCGCCGAGATGTCGCGAGTCACCGTGCCAATGCCGAGCAGCGCGTTCGTGTCCGGATCGCGCATTTGAAAGGCATGCATCGAAACGGGTATCGCTTGCTGCGTTTGCCAGTCGCGAAAGCTCGTCTCCCCTTGCCACTGGCCTTTCTCGAGCGTCTCCTTCACGATCACGTTACTGGCGAATTCGCGAAGCTCGCGTGGGAAGTAGTCGGGTATTTGCGTCGTCGGCACCGGAAACGTGGCCTCGAGTCCGATCATGCGTCGGCCGCCGGGATTGATGTAGTTCGGCACACCGTGATCGTCCGCGAAGGCGATGAAGTCCGGCGTGTTATCGATGAGCGTCATCAGCATGCGGCGCTCGTCAACGAGCTTCTGAAGCCGCTCGGTCATCTTGCGCGACGCAATGAGCGCCTCCGCAACGTCACGCGTCACGCGGCGCAATCGCCGGTGCAGCGCGCTCACGACGTACCCGAGAACGAGGAAGATGACCGCTGTCAGGTAGAAGCGCGGGTCTCTCTTCAGAAGCGAGTGCTCGGGCGGCATGAAATAGAACCACAGCAGGGCTGTCGAGAGCACCGTCGCGCCGATGCCACTGCGGAATCCGCCGAGCCACGAGGCGAGAAAAACGGCCGGATAGAACAGCGACCATCGTACGGCGGGCAGCCAGTAGAACGACTGGATGATGAAGGCCGCCATGGGCGGAAGCGTCGCCGCAAGCAGCGACGTCGGCCACGACGCGCGATGTTTGGCGGCCTCTTCGACCCGTGCGACCTCGACAGCTTCTTGCTCGGCCTCGATCGGTTCCATTGGCTCACGCCCGGCGCGCTTCTGATGCTCTCAGGTTGCGCCGATGCAAAGCTCAACGACAATCAGACCTTGGGCCGAGCGACGGCGATTCTCTCTCTCGAGTTATTGGCAGTCGATGACGGGGGCCGCAGCGCACGCGCGTCGATAGCCAGGCGTCGATAGACCACCACGTGACCGCAGAGCGCGGCAACCACCAACACCGTGGGCAGCCAAACCCAAGGTGCGCGGGTAATCCAGAGGTTGGCCGGTTCATTCATGAAAACGCGTAATGGAGTTGGGGCCGATAGAAGCGCCACACCGATGATGTTCGCGAGCAAGGCGAGGCC
>DATBBP010000007.1:0-11222 GCA_036270935.1 Gemmatimonadaceae bacterium | reverse complement strand
GTGCCGAATGGTGACGAGCTCCTTGTGCGGTCCTTGCCACTCCGGGATGTATCGCTGCAGCGGAGCATCGAGTTCGACCTTCCCCTGCTCGTAGAGCTGCATGATCGCCGTCGTCATGCCGACGACCTTCGTCAGTGAGGCGAGATCCCAGAGTGAATGCTCGTCAGGCACGGCGCTCGGACCCCAATCGAGGTGGCCGACACCGTATTCCGCGAGGATACCGGTGTGCGTTCCGACAACCGCATACGCGCCCGGAAATGCACTGTCTCGCTGCGCGCGCGAGAGAATGGCGCGCAACGAATCGCGAAGAATGGCCCTTTCCGAGCTCGGCGCGGGCCCCTGAGAGCTCGCGATCGGTGCGTGCGCACCGGCGCACGCAACGGCAAACGCCAGCAGGAATACGAGAGCGTGGTCATGCACGGCGGAGCGCATGGTGACGAGGATGGTCATCGTCTCGGTGGTTCAAGAAGGAGGAGTCGGCACGTGCCACAAGCTGCACGGTCGCGGTCTGACGCATAATAGACATCATCCGCGTGAGAAGGTACGCGCGCCGGTTGGCGAGCAGAGGGCGGTACGCATTAGGTTGTCCGCCGTGAGTCGTGCATCCCTCTTGCACGCTCGATCGGTCCACAACACGAGGGCGAGTTGGCGACTCGCCTCATGGGAGGATATGCCGATGAAGAGAATTTGTGCCGCGCTGGGACTTGCGGTCGCAGTGATGATGAGCGGCGGCTGTGGTCCGCGACAGGCATCGGTCCGCACCGCGCCGACCGCAGCGGAAGCGACGATTCACTTCACGAACAATTTGCCGCAGCCGGTGAACGTGTACGTCGTGCAGAATGGCACGGAGACGTTCGTTAAGCAGGTCGGTTCGAACACCACCGAGAATCTTCCGGTGCGCGGTATTCCGCTCGGATCGATGGTGCTGTTGCGTGCTGTCACGGTCGACAGCAAGAGCCAGTTCGACACACAGAATCCGGTGCCTCTCACGTCGACATATACGTGGAAAGTGCCCTGACCGCAGAACGCGCGTGTTCAGCAGTGGTTGCTACAACTCCGTGCATGGGATACCTTTACGAGCCGAAGCGAGTGAGGAATCTCGCTTCGGCTCGCACACTTCGTGATCGCCGGGTGTCGCCTTCCGCCCTTGTCGTCGAGCTTCTACCCGGCCGCGGTTCAATCGCGACGTTGTTCGTCACGTCGCCCGCTGGCTATCCTGCGTGACGGAACCGAATGAAAATTCTGCCGGACTGGCTGAAAAACGGGTATCTGCGCGTCATCGATCCGGTCGCGAACTGGCTGGTCCGGCGTCGAGTTCATCCAAACACCATCACAGCCATCGGTACCGCCTGTTCCGTCGCAGGCGGGATCATCTACGGCACGGGGCACATCTCCGTCGGCGGCTTCTTCCTGGGACTCACGGCGCTGTTCGATGTTTTGGATGGGACGGTCGCGCGGCGCTCGAATCTTAGCTCCACATTTGGGGCGTTTCTCGATTCCACTCTCGATCGCCTCGCGGATGGCGCCGTCTTAGGCGGCCTCGGCGTTTTCTACGCGCTCAGTCCGACGCACCGCAGCGTACCGATGGTCGTGGTGTGTCTTGCCGGCATCATCGGGTCGTTCCTCACCTCGTACACACGCGCCCGTGCGGAAGCCCTCGGTCTCGACGCGAAGGTGGGAATGCTGCAGCGGCCCGAGCGCGTGGTGCTGCTGTCAGTGCCACAGGCGTTCTTCGGACTCGCGCTCAACGGATGGGTGCTCGCACTCATCATCATCTTCCTCACCGTGACTGCGTGGATCACCGTGGTTCAGCGCGTCGCGTTCGTCTATCACCAAACCGCACCGAATGTGGAGGCGGATACGCTTCGATTCCCCGACGGCGACAAGCCGCGCTGGCTGCGTCGTCGCCGAAGTCTGTCGCGCCCTCTGCTGAAAGGAGATTGAGTTCGTGCAGGCATCGTCCAAGAACGCGAAGAGCGCCGCGTCCGGCGCCCGTTCCACTATCCGCCCAGCGACGGGTAAGCTCGGCATCCTAACGCCCGGACTCGGCGCGGTGGCCACCACGTTCATGGCTGGCGTCGAGAGCATTCGTCGCGGCCTGTCCAAGCCGATTGGCTCACTGACGCAGATGGCGACGATTCGCTTAGGCAAGCGAACCGAGAAACGCGCACCGCTGATCAAGGAATTCGTTCCGCTCGCGGAGCTGGACGATCTCGTCTTTGGCGCCTGGGATCCGATTGCCGATGACGCCCTGACGGCCGCGTGCAAAGCCGGCGTACTCGAGCAGCGTGACATTGAGCCGCTCTCCGATTTCCTGCGCGAGATCAAGCCGATGCCGGCGGTGTTCGACAATCGTTATGTGACGCGCATTCACGGCGAGAACGTGAAGCGCGGTAAGACGAAGCGTGATCTGGCGGAGCAGCTCCGCCAAGACATTCGAGACTTCAAAACGAAGAACCGCCTCGATCGCGTCGTCGCAGTGTGGTGCGCGTCGACGGAGACCTACATCAAGGCGGGACCACAGCACGCAACGATCGAACAATTCGAGAAGGCGATGGAGCGCAACGACGACGCGATTGCGCCGTCGATGCTCTACGCGTGGGCGTGCATCATGGAGGGCGTGCCGTACGCGAATGGCGCGCCGAATCTGGCTGTCGATACGCCAGCACTCATGCAGCTCGCCAATGATCGCGGTGTCCCAATCTCCGGAAAGGATTTCAAGACGGGGCAGACCTGGATGAAGACGGTGATCGCGCCGGGTCTGAAAGCGCGAATGCTCGGTCTCGCCGGGTGGTACTCGACCAATATCCTGGGCAATCGCGATGGCGAGGTGCTCGACGATCCAGCGTCGTTCAAAACGAAGGAAGAGTCCAAGCTGAGCGTGCTGCACACGGTGTTACAGCCCGAGATTTACCCCGATCTCTACAAGGATTTCTCGCACGTCGTTCGCATCAACTACTACCCACCGCGGGGCGACAACAAGGAAGGCTGGGACAACATCGACATCTTCGGGTGGATGGGCTACCCGATGCAGATCAAGGTCAACTTCCTGTGCCGCGACTCGATCCTGGCGGCTCCGATTGTTCTCGATCTGGCGCTATTCTCGGATTTCGCCCAGCGCGCCGGGCTGAAGGGGATTCAGGAATGGTTAAGCTTCTATTACAAAAGCCCAATGGCCGCTCCCGCCCTGCAACCAGAACACGATCTTTTCATTCAGCAGACGAAGCTGAAGAACACCCTGCGGCACCTTATGGGTGAGGAACAGATCACGCATCTGGGACTGGAGTACTACCAGTCGTAGAAAGGGGGGAATCGCCATGGGCACGACTCGGCGGAGCTGGCTGCGCGCGACCGGGATTACCGCCGTCATTGTCGCGGCATGTGTCGTCGCGAGTGGTTGCGGTCGATCGGAAGCGAAGCAGCGTGAGATGTACTACATCACGAAGGATTATTCTCTCACGATCACGCCATCTGAAGCGCCACCGCACGCGCGCGAGGACATCGTCTACAAGGTCTTCATTCGCGATCGCGATACGCGCGAACCAATTCAGAATGGCGAAGGGCAGATCTACTCCAACAATCGCGAAGGCGCGCGGACGTGGGATGGCTTCACCTACGGGCCTGAGGTCGGCACGTATTACGGGAAGCTGAACTACGTGACGTCCGGCTTGTGGGCGGTTGGCCTCCGCTTCCGCCGCGACTCGCTGCATCCACTCGAGAAAATCGAATGGATGCAGGATGTCCTGAACGAGCGACCTGAATCGGCGTCGAAATGAGCGCCACTCGAGCATAACGACCACCTGATGCGGCATTTCTATCGCAGTCACCGACCGCCGTCGGAGGTGCTGGCCGCCGCCGATACGTTCTTTCCGGGCCTCGGCCTCGCGCAGACAGCGACCGCGCCTCGCTCACGGACCTTCTCTGGCGCGCTCGGCACCGCGCGGTTGACGGTCCGCGCCGAGGGCGGGCACTACACTTTCGTCGAGGTCGAGACGGACCAGATGGGGGAAAGCCGCATGGATCGCAACGCGAAGAAGTTCTTCGTGTCGTTGCATCGTTCGGAAGATCCGAGTCACGCGCTGGAAGCGTCGTACTGATGGCGACTCGCGTCCCCACGGGCGGCAAGCGAGCGGCACGGAACGGTAAGCGGCTTGAGATGACGTACCCGGCGGGCCTCACACGCGCGCAGGTGCTCGAGCTGTACTACTGGATGCGGCTCACGCGCACACTCGAGGAACGGCTCGTCGCATTATACCGACAGACGAAGGTCGTCGGCGGACTTTTTCGCTCGTTAGGCCAGGAAGCGGATGCAGTGGGAAGCGCGTTCGCCCTGCGCCCGGAGGACGTGCTCTCGCCGCTGATCCGCAACCTCGGCTCGATGCTGGTGAAGGGCGCCACGCCCGTCGAGATGCTGCGCCAATACATGGCGAAGGGCGATTCGCCGACGCGTGGACGCGAGCTCAACATCCACTTCGGCGACACCGCGCGTGGGTTTATCGGGCAGATCTCGCCCTTGGGTGACATGGTACCAGTGATGGCCGGCGTGACGCTGAGCTTCAAGATGCGCGGCGAAAAGCGCGTCGGGCTCGTGTATGTCGGCGATGGCGCCACGTCCACCGGTGCGTTTCACGAGGGAATCAACTTCGCCGCGGTGCAGCATTGCCCGCTCGTCATCGTCGTCGAAAATAACGGCTACGCCTACTCCACACCGACGAGCAAGCAAACACTGGCCAAGCAGTTCGTCGACAAAGCCGTTGGATACGGCATTCCTGGCGAGCAGGCAGACGGCAACGATGTCATCGCGACATATGAAGTTACTAAACGTGCGGTCGACCGGGCGCGCCGAGGCGAGGGGGTGGCGCTCGTCGAGCTGATCACGTATCGGCGAAAGGGACACGCCGAACATGACAACCAGTCGTACGTCCCGGCGGGGGAGATCGACCGGTGGGCGACGGAGAACGATCCGATCGATCGCTACGTCGCGCGGCTTCGCGGCGAGTTCGGATTCTCTGACGACGAGCTTCGCGCCGTCGACGAGCGCATCAGGCGCGAGATCGATGAGGCGACAGATGTCGCCGAGCGGTCGGCGCCACCGGAGCCGCTTGACGCGCTCGTGGGTGTGTACGCGTCGCCTCCGAAAGAGTCACCGCTCTGGTTTCGCAGCGGCAAGCAAGCCGCGGTCGAGTCGAGTGAGCGCGCCGAAGGCTGGGGCACATATCCAGCGTCTAATGGAGGCAGCCACGCCGGTCAGACGGCGCGCGAGCACGATTGATGGCGGAAGTCACGTATTTGGCAGCCATTCGTGAGGCGCTCTTCGAGGAGATGGAGCGCGACGAAAACGTCTTTTGCCTCGGCGAGGACATCGCCGCGTATGGCGGTGCTTTCAAGGTTACGGAGGGTCTATCGCAGCGGTTTGGCGAGCAGCGAGTGATCGACACGCCGATCTCGGAGATCGGCATCGTGGGCGCGGCAGCGGGGGCGGCGCACATGGGAATGCGGCCGGTGGTTGAGATGCAGTTCATCGATTTCATCGCCAATGCCTACGACATGCTCACGAACTACGTCGCGACGGCGCGCTATCGAGCGAATTTGGCGTGTCCGATGGTGGTGCGCGGTCCGAGCGGTGGCTATGTGCGCGGAGGTCCATTCCATTCGCAGAATCCCGAGGCCGGATTCATTCACACGCCTGGGCTGAAGGTCGTATATCCATCGACCGCCGAGGATGCGAAGGGACTGCTGAAGTCGGCGATTCGCGACGACGACTGCGTCCTGTTCTTCGAGCACAAATACCTCTATCGCCGAATCAAGGGCACGATGCCGGCCGGCGATCACGTCGTGCCAATCGGGAAGGCGCGTCTCGCGCGTGAGGGGCGAGATCTCTCGATCATCACGTACGCCGCCACCGTCTGGAAGGCGCTTGACGCAGCCGAACAGCTGGAGAGGGAAGACGGGCTCTCCGTGGAAATTGTCGATCTTCGCTCACTCAGTCCGCTCGATGACGAAGCCATCGAGGCGACGACGAAAAACACAAGTCGTGTCCTCGTGGTGCACGAGGACACGCGAACGGGCGGAATCGCCGGGGAAATCGCAGCGCGGATCAACGAGAGGTGCTTTGCGTGGCTCGACGCACCGGTGCTTCGAGTGACGGCCCACGACGTGCCCTTGCCGTACGCACCGCAGCTGGAGGACTTCGTTCTTCCGCAGACGAGTGATATCGTCACTGCGGCCCGCGCACTCGCGGCATACTGAAATGTCCGAGCAGGAGACACAGCCGAGGCCGTGGGCTTATGTTGGTGTGGGATGTTTGACGGCCGTCATCGGGCTGGCCGGCGGCGGCATGATTGCGGTTCTGGTGGCGAGAGTTATCGGTGCGATTCGCGGGTGCGCTCCGGATCAGGAGACGGGCGCGCCGTGTGGGTGGTCGACGTACTGGACGGCAGGTGCGTGGGTCGGGTTGCTGATGCTGCCGACCCTGGCGCTATGGCGAATGCGTCGTGCGGAGAAGCGGCAATCAACGTCCAGCAACACTGAAACGGGGTGATAAGAGGTGGCTCGCGTAGATGTAGTGATGCCCCAGATGGGGGAATCGATTGCGGAGGGAACGCTCTCGCGCTGGCTGAAGAAGGTTGGCGACGAGGTGAAGCGCGACGAGCCGATTTTCGAGATCTCGACGGACAAGGTCGACGCGGAGATCCCCTCTCCAACTAACGGGGTGCTGGCGGAAATTCTCGTGACCGAGGGTCAGACGGTGCCGGTGCAGACGGTCGTTGCGCGGCTCGAGACGGAGAAGGGAGCCGCGATCGGCGGGTCAAGCACGCCGACGCCAGCGGCGACGGCTGCGCCGCCGAAACCTGCTCCTGCGCCAGCGATGACATCGGCTGGACCACGCGGCGCGTCGGGGGGCCCCCCCGTTTCACAAAATAAAGCTGCCGTAGCAGGACCGTCGCATCCTTCCGCTGCGCCCAGGACGGCGCAGCCGCAGCCTAACGGAGGGAATACCTTCGAGGAGCGTCTCCGCACCAAGTCCTCGCCACTCGTTCGAAAGATCGCTGCAGAGCATGGCATAGAGCTGGGCGCGATGCACGGGTCTGGCATCGCTGGGCGCGTCACCAAGCGTGACATCCTGCAATTCATCGAATCCGGCGCCGCGGCGCCAGCGGCGACGCGTCCCTCGCTGTACGCACCGGCAGGCGTCGAGCAACACGGTCCGACACCGGAAGCGTGGGCGGGCGACCTCGTCGAGCCGATGACGCAGATCCGGCGCCTAACCAGCGACCACATGGTGGCGGCACGCCGCGCCGCAGCTCACGTCACGTCGTTCTTCGAGATCGATCTCACGCGAATCGCGCGCCTTCGGGCGAAAGCGCGCGCCGAGTTCGAGGCGAAGACCGCGCAGAAGCTGACGTTCCTCCCATTCATCATCAAAGTCGTTATCGACGGACTGAAGCAGCATCCTGTGCTCAACGCCGCCGTCGCGGGAACGAACATCATTTACCGCAAGCAATACAACATAGGAATTGCGGTCGCGCTCGACTGGGGACTCATTGTTCCGGTGATCAAGAACGCGGACGATCTTTCGATCACTGGTCTCACGCGACAGCTCAATGACCTTGCTCAGCGCGCACGCGCGAAAAAGTTGCAACCGCAGGAAGTGCAGGGCGCGACCTTCTCGATCACGAATCCCGGCGTTTTCGGTTCCTTGATGGGAACGCCGATTATTCCACTGAACACGTCGGCGATCCTCGGACTCGGTGCCATCGAGAAGCGGCCGAAGGTGATTGCGGGTGCAGACGGTGAAGATACCATCGCGATTCGCACGTGCGCGTACTTCTCGCTGTCGTTCGATCACCGAATAGTGGATGGCTCCGATGCTGATAAGTTCCTTGCGTTCGTGAAGCAGGGGCTCGAGAGCTTCCCCGAAGCGGGAGTGGTCTGAGCGACGATGTCGAGAGCGCTCAGTGTCCAACGTACGCTCGTGACGCCCGGAGAGCGGGAGCGATTCTTCGAGCGGATGAAGCGGAAACAGCAGCACTACTCCCGCTCGAAGTGTCATTTCTGGGTCTTCGAAGAGGCGAGCTTGCCGGGCGCCTTCCTGGAATTCGTCGAGGCGCCTGACGGAGACACGCTGGCGCGGGCGCACGCCGCCGCGCCCGATCCAGCGCTCGATCCGGCTCGCATCTACCGCGAAGTGGAGTTGTCCTGACATGCCAACACGAACGATTTCCGCCGGAGGGCGGATGTGGCGCGTGATTCCATCCGGTCGCGTTACGCAGTACGATCGCGACGAGTTCGCACTGCTCTTTATTTCCGGTGAGGATGCGAACCGCGTTGTGCGTGTGACGCGGTACTCGCCACAAGGCTCGCGGTCGCGTGAGCAATCGCTGGCGGACTTGACGGACGCCGATCTGCAACGACTCCTGTCGCAGTCGCAGTCGAGCGAAACATCGCCGGAGGCGGATTACGCACGCTGATTCGATGACGGGCGTGGACTCGCGATGTGTCGACCTTCACACGCACTCCACCGCGTCGGATGGCGCGCGATCGCCCCGCGAGGTCGTGCGTGCCGCGCGCGAGCTGAGTCTCGCCGCGATCGCGCTGACCGACCACGATACGGTGGATGGCCTCGCGGAGGCGACCGACGAAGGCAGGATTCAGGGTGTGCGTATCGTTCCTGGGATCGAGCTGAGCGCCGTCGAGGGCGACAGCGAGACGCATGTGCTCGGGTTGCACTTGCAGCAGGTGGGGCGTCTCGAGGCGCAGCTGCGGGTGCTGCGGACAATGCGCCTAACGAGAGCAGAGCGAATCGTCGTCCGTTTGAACGAGCTGGGCGTGCGTGTCACGCTCGAGGACGTGTTGGTTCAAGCGGGCGGTGGCGCGGTCGGCCGGCCGCACGTCGCGCGGGCGCTCGTCAACGAGGGCTGGGCGACCGACCTGCGCGATGCATTCGACCGTTACCTGGGCAATGGCCGCGCAGCGTTCGTGCCGAAGGATCGGCTCTCCATCAACGACGCGATCGCGATGATTCACGACGCTGGTGGGCTGGCGGTCCTGGCGCATCCGGGTCAGTCTGGCACGCGCAAGCGCATCGAGATGCTCGTCGGCACTGGACTGGACGGCATCGAGGTGCGTCATCCGAGTCACAACGCCGAGGACATCGCTCGGCTGTCCGCACTCGCGGAGCATTTTGGCCTCATCCCAAGCGGCGGGTCTGACTGGCACGGAGTTGCCGAAGGCGGGCGGACGTTGGGTATGATGCGCGTTCCGGTCGCCTGGCTCGAGCGGCAGGATGAGGCGATCGCCGTCCGTGGCGCACGCGGTGGCGGGGATCACGAGGCCTACGTCGCCTAACGATATACGCTCGCGTTGCCTTCATTTCACAGGAGAGTGAAGGGTGCAGCTCCGCGGTCGAGTTGCTCTTGTGACTGGCGCCGGCCGGCGAGTCGGCCGGGCGCTCGCGGTCGGCCTCGGCGCCCAGGGGATGACGGTAGCCGTGCACTATCACGCGAGCGATACCGGCGCGCGAGAGACGGCGCGGCTCATTCGAGAGGCAGGAGGCACGCCGTGGTTGGTGTCCGCTGACCTAACGAGTCCGGATGCGCCCGCGCACCTGATCGAGCGCGTCACGCAGGAGCTGAGTGCCCTGGACGTGCTCATCAACTCCTCGGCCGTTATGCAGCGAACGCCGCTGGGTGAAGTGACGGCCTCGCAGTGGGACGCGATGATGGCGTTGAACCTGCGCGCGCCGTTTCTTCTCGCGCAGTCGGCGGCACCGCACCTCGCGAAAGCGCACGGCGCGATCGTGAACATTGCCGACCTCGCCGCGTTCGAGACCTGGCCCGCGTACATCCCGCACGGCATCTCGAAGTCTGGAATCGTGTACATGACGCGCGCATTGGCGCGTACGTTGGCGCCTGACGTTCGCGTCAACGGCGTGGCGCCGGGCGCGGTGCTGCTTCCAGAAGGATGGACCGAGGAAGACGCGGCAAAGCTGCGGAACTCGACGCCGCTGGCGCGCCTCGGCTCACCCGAAGACGTCGTCGCCGCCGTGCTGTATTTGCTCTCGGCTGATTATGTCACTGGAGAGACGCTGATCATCGATGGCGGACGCCATGTCAGGACGTGACCGTCCGCTGCGCTTCGGAACGATCGTCGTCGTCGGCGGCGGCTGCTACGGCACCTACTACGTCCGACAACTGCGCCGCGCATCGACGGCTGGCGCAGTGGCGTGGTCGCGCGTCCTCGTCGTTGATCGAGACGCCGCGTGCGCTCTCGTGACGAGCGGCAGCGCACGCTCCGGCGAGACTTCGAATGATGGTGTCATGGTTGTCGTGGAGGAATGGCATTCGTTCTTCAAACGCTATCTCGACGACGCGTCGGATCATCGTGATGCGGTCAGCAATGACGCAATCGTGCCCTCGCCGCTCATGCCGCACCTGATGTTCGAGTGGATACTCGGCCGAGCGCGCGAACGGTGGCCTGGGCGAGAGATTGCTGCTGAGCCGCTCGAGAGCGCGCCCGAGGTGCCGTGGCAGCGCGCCACGCCGAACGGCCCGCATTACGTGAGCTTCGCGGAGTGGATCTGCCCAATCAATTGCATCGAGCCGTCAATCTGTCCGCATACCAGGTCAACTCGGACGTGGAGCCTTCCGAATACCGCGCGCAGTTACGTTGCCAGCGAACACGATCGCGGTCGCGCGCTTGCCGGACCCGTGATATTCCATTGTACACATCGCGCGTACGGCGTTGGCATGTTCGACACACGCGAGGTGCTTGCTGGTGACGACTTCATTCGGTCGATCGCTGGAGAAACTGCCGCAGAGGTTTTCGTCGGCACGATGTCGCATTGCCACGGTGCGTTCGAGCGTCTCGTCATCGGTCCTCCGACAGGTAATCGGTCGGGAACCAAGCCGGGCGCGCCGTCGCGGTTTCGCGAGCACGCTGCCTAAGTGAGATTACGGGCCATGGGAAACACGTTCACATATGATGTCGTGATCATCGGCGCTGGGCCGGCGGGTATGTGTGCCGCGCTCTACGCGGGCCGTTCGATGCTGAACGCCGTCGTGCTGGAGCGAGGATTCCCTGGCGGCGAGCTTTTGAATACGGAGCTCGTCGAAGACTATCCGGGTTTCGAGCGGATTCTCGGACATGAGTTAGCATCCAAATTCCACGAGCACGCTGCGAAGTTCGGCGCTGAGTTCAGGAACGGCGTCCACGTCACGGCG
>DATBBP010000006.1:0-5868 GCA_036270935.1 Gemmatimonadaceae bacterium | reverse complement strand
TCATCTCGCGAACGGTCTCCTTGCCGACGGCACCTGGTACGAAGGGGAGAACTATCACCTCTTCGCGCATCGCGGGTTGTGGTACAGCGTGGCGATGGCCGAAGCGAGCGGCGTCGAGCTTCCTCGTGATCTGCTCCATCGGTTTGAGGAGGGATTTGCCACTCCCTTTCTCAGCTCGCTCCCCGATATGACGCTCCCGTCACGGCGCGACTCCCAATACGCGATCTCCCTCCGACAGCCTCGGTTCGCCGAGCTGTGCGAGCTGGGCCTCGCTCGTCAGGCGGGCGACGGGGATGTTCGCCTGCGTGGGGCGCTGCGGCGCCTCTACATGGACGATGTACCACGCCGCGACACCGGCCGCGCGCAGTCAACCGCTGACGTCGAGCGTAACCTCGCCGGGACACACCTCACGCGCGCGGATCTCGGCTGGCGCTCACTGTTGTTCGCTCGTCCTCGCCTCCCGTCGCTGCCCGCGGCCACGTTAGGCAGCGTGCTCCTCGATGCGCAGGGACTCGCCGTGTTTCGTCGCGCGAAGGAGCGGGTGTACGTCGCTCTGGATTACGGTGCGTCGGGCGGCGGCCATGGACATCCCGATCGACTCAACGTGCTCCTGTCCGACGGGGAAACTCGATGGCTCGACGACATGGGCACCGGCTCCTACGTGGATCCATCGCTGCATTGGTATCGCAGCACGCTCGCGCATAACGCGCCGCTGTTCAATGGCTATCAACAGCAGCGCGTAGATGGCGAGCTTCTGGCCTTCGAGGAGCAGGGAAACGCTGGGTGGGCGTGCGCACGGGCGGTCGATCTATTCCCAGGCATCCTTGCGATGCGCACGCTCATCGTGACGACGGATTACGTGCTCGACGAGCTGTCGTGGGAGGGCAGCAAATCTGCCGTGATGGACTTGCCAATTCATGTCGACCCTGCGGCGGTCACGGTTCGTCGATTCATACCGAACGTGCTTACTCGATTCTACGAAACTGCGGCCTCACTGAAGGATACCTTGGGAGTCTTGAACGCCGAACAGGGTCGGGCGCTTGCTGCGTACACTACTGCTCGGATTACCGCCCGTGATGGCGCGCGAGTCCTTGATGCATTTCTGATCGCGTCGCATCCTGCAATTCTCTATCGAGCTAGTGCGCCGGGCGCGCCCGGCAAAAGACGCACGGCGTTTATCCTCATTCGCGTCCCGACCGCGGGCGAAACAGCCTGGGTACGGACGGTGTTGAGTTGGTCACAGAGCGTCGATGCGGTCCGGATGAACCCGATGAACCCAAGGGGCGCAGATACCACTATCGAGCACCGCGACGGATCGCACGAGCGCCTTCGCCACACGACCAACGGATATTGCATTACGCGCGTGGCCGAGGGCACGGTGAGCGTGATTCATCTGGGCGGCCTGACGAGTGGAAAGCAGGGCGCCACGGCTCCCGAATTCGCAAATCGGCCCACGCTGTTCGCGGAGATGGTGTTCGGCACACCGCTCGTGTTCGACCTTAGTCGCGACGACTATCGGCGATCGGAGGAAAGCTGGGAAGAAGCAACTCGTCCGACGGCGCACGTGCACCTCACCTGCATGCCTAACGAGTTAATTCTCGAGATCACTGTACACAAATCCGGACCGTTCACCTTCACTGGCGTGAACGCCAACAATCCGTACGACAACGAACATCCGGACGTCAACGGCGATGGCGTGCAACTGTATCATGCTGATCCCCGGGGGGCGACCGCCTGGATGCTTGTCCCCGATTCGCATGCCAACAAAGACGGAAGCGTACGCGCTCGTCACATTGAGGGTTGGGATTTGCCGCGACCTCACGCCAGCTGGCATCCCGTTGATGGCGGCTATGCGATGACCGTCCGCGTGCCTCTCGCGCGCCAGCTCCAGACTGGTTCCGTGTTTTCATTGGGTCTAGTGGTCAACGAAAAGCCCGCTGGCCGCGAGCGACGTCGCGGTCAACTGGTCCTCGGCGGCGCAGGTGGCGAGTTTGTCTACCTGCGCGGCGACCGCGAGGACCTCGATCGGCTTCCGCGTTTCAGAGTCATTAGTTGAGAGTTTGGTAATGGCACTGAATAGCTTTATAACTCCCGCACCCCGCACCCCGCACCCCGCACCCCGCACCCCCTTGGTTCTCGACGCCGTCGTTGTCATTCTCTACGAACCACAAAATCCGATCAACATCGCGGCGACCATTCGCGCGATGAAGAACATGGGCGTCTCCCGTCTCCGGCTCGTCCGGCCCGTCGAGTACGACCCGTATCGTCTCGAAGGCATTGCCCACGGTACGAACGATCTCATCGAACGCATCGAGCGCTTCGAGTCGTTCGACGAAGCTGTCGCCGATTGCGTGCGCGTCGTCGGCTTCACTGCGCGGCGACGCACCGCCAAGTGGCGCTTCATCGATCCGCGAACGTCAGCTCGAGAGCTCCTCGAATCCGCATCCGAGGGTCTCGTGGCGATGGTCTTCGGCCGCGAGGACAGCGGGTTGCCCAATGACATTCTCGATCGCATGCACGCGGCCGTCATCATTCCAACGACGGAGCATGCGTCGCTGAATCTCGCGCAGGCCGCATTGCTTGGTCTGTACGAGCTGCACCTTGCAGCCGGTGACGCGACGCGCTGGATCGCGCCCGCCAAAAAGCTCGCGCCCCCACCGACCGCCGAGCAGTTCGAGCGCGCCTACGTCGACATCGAGCGCGGGCTCGCGGCGATCGAGTTCTTCAAAACGCGCAACGTCGACCTCATCATGCGATCGGTACGATCGCTGCTCTACCGCGCCAAGCCCGATGCGCGCGAGCTCTCCCTCGTTCGTGCGATGAGCATCGAGATCCTGCGGTATCTCGAGCGTACCGGCCGCACTTGACTCCACACTTCGACGCGCCCTTTTTCCGCTCATGCCATTCCGTCGCTTCTTCGATCGCGGCCAGAAGCGCGAGTCGCCCGTCGTCGACGAGTCCTCGAGCGAAGACACCGAGCCCTCCGAAGAGGAGAGCGAGCCCACCGAGGAAGAAGCCGAGTGGGCAGACTCCGCCGAAGAGGCTGCCGGCGAGCCCGAGGACGCCGCGGCGATCAACTGGCTCGAGCGCGCCGCCGCCGTGCTGCCGACGGGCGCATCGACCGGAAGCAAACGCGTCGAAGCACTCTACGGCGACGCGACCGCTGTCGGACCGACGCACTACGTCAACGCGAGTGGCTGCCGCTTCGTCGATCCATCGGGGCAGACGTACATCGACTGCACCATGGCGCTCGGTTCCGTTGCACTGGGCTACGCGGAGATGCGTGTTCAGGAAGCGGCGATGATTGCGGTTGGCAGCGGCAACGTTGCTGGACTTTCGAATGTCCGTGAGGTCGAGCTTGCCGAGCGATTGAGCACGGTTATTCCTTGCGCCGAGATGGTGCAGTTCCTGAAGAGCGGAGCCGAAGCGGTTTCTGCGGCAATCCGCATCGCGCGGACCTACACCAACCGCGACGTCGTTGTCGGCAGCGGCTATTTCGGTTGGCACGATTGGTCGAGCGACGCGGCCGGCGTTCCGGCGGCCGTACGCGACCTCTATCGGTCGGTGCCGTTTGACGATGTCACAGCGCTCGAAAGCGCAGCGCGCGATGCCGGCAATCGGCTCGCGGCGATCGTCATCGAACCGGTGGTCGAGCGAATGCCGTCGGAGCGGTGGATCGCTGCCGCGCGCGAGCTCACCAAGTCGTTAGGCGCCGTTTTGATCTTCGACGAGATGAAGACGGGCTTTCGTCTCAAGACCGGTGGATACCAGGAGCTTTCGGGCGTCACGCCCGATCTCGCCGTGTTCGGCAAGGCACTCGCGAACGGGTTCCCTCTCGCCGCCGTTGTCGGCCATCGCGACGTTATGGAGGCGGCGCGGCGCACGTGGATCTCGTCTACGCTGGCGGGCGAGGGCATCGGCCTCGCCGCGGCTGGCGCAGTGCTCGATTGGCACGAAAGCGTCGACGTCTGTGAGCAGCTCGCGTCGACTGGTCAGGCGATGCGCGAAGCCGTGAATGCGGCAATGACTGCGTCCGGCATCGCCGGCGTCTCGGTTGGCGGAATCGATGCGATGTGGCTGATCCGCTTCACCGATCGTCGACGCGAGACGCGATTCCTCGAGCTCGCCGCGACGCACGGTGTCCTCTTCAAGCGCGGCGCCTACAACTTCCCCGCGATCGCGCACGACGAGGAGACGATCACGGAGATCGAATCGGCGGCGAGCGCGGCGTTCGTCGAGGTACTGGAAGAAGAGCAGGGCAAGGCGTGAACGCGCCGCTGGCGGGCAGCGAGCCGCTCATCGACGCCCACGCGCACTTCTATCACGCTGGTACTGGACGGAGCGATTGGGCCGAGGTGAACGCAGCGCGCTTTCGTGCGGGTGAGCGCATCGGAATCACCTATCACGTTGCGTCCGTCCTCGGCAGTTACGGCTTTTTGTCACCGACCTATTTTCCGTCACCTGCCGATGTGACCGTCGGCAACGACGCGATGCTCGAGATTGCGTCGCGCGAGGGCAATCGGGTTCGGATGTACGTGACGATCAATCCGAACCATACCGAGCACGCATTACGCGAGATCGAGCGGTGCGTTGCGCGCGGGGCCATCGGCGTCAAGCTGCTCGCAAGTCGTCGTGCCGACGATCCGCTTCTCGATCCGATTGCCCAGATCGCAGCGGAGCATGGCTTGCCGGTGTTGCATCACATCTGGCAGCATCGCCGGCGGGAATGGCCATCGCAGGAAATCTCGGACGGCGCGGATCTGGCGCGACTCGCGATGCGTCATCCACGTACGAACTTCATTCTTGCGCACATCGGTGGCGGCGGCGACTACGCGCATACGTTTCCCTCGATCGTCGACGTGCCTAACGTCTTTCCGGACTTGTCGGGCAGCGGCGTCGACCGCGGCATGCTCGACGACGCCGTCGCTGCGCTCGGCGCCTCGCGTCTCCTGTGGGGTTGCGACCTAACGATGGAGACAGGTCTCGCCAAGCTCCGCGCGCTCGAGGTCATGGGCCTCAGCACCGACGCGCTCGCCGACATTCGCTGGCGAAACGCCGTGCGGCTCTTTCCCAAAGGTTCATTGCCGTTGGCGGAAGCCGCCGTCGAGCCGCACCACGCGCCACGCGCCACGCTCCACGCGAGATGATCGACGTCAACACCTTCGTCGGCGCCTATCCGTTTCGACACGTGCCGCATCCGGAGCCGGCAGCGCTCGTGCGCGTGCTCGAGCGCGAGGGCATGGACGCAGCGTGGGTGGGCCATCTGCCGTCGGCGTTCTATCGCGATCCCACACACGGAAACCGCGAGCTGCTCTCGCTCCTCGCGTCGAATAAGCGAATGTTGCGACCGGTGCCTACCGTGCGGCCCGATTGGCCGCGCTGGGAGCACGAGCTCCACATGGCGCGCGAGGAAGGCGCACCGGCGGTGCGCGCGTATCCATCACAGTGGGGATTGGGCCCGCACGACGCGGCGATGCGCGAGCTCGCGAATGCGACCGGCGAGCTCGGCATGTCTCTCGTGCTGACTGTACGCTTCGAGGATTTGCGACAGCGCCACGCACTCGATGTCGCCGGCGATCTGAGCGCCGCCGCGATTCGCGCGCTCGCGCGCGCCGGTGACCGCGTGCGGCTCGTGATTACCGCGGCCGGTCGCGACATGATCGAGGAAGTGCACTGGGGTCTCACGCCGCCGGAGCAAGAGCGTGTGCTCTGGGACATCTCGTGGATCTGGGGGCCGCCTGAAGATCAGCTCGCGAAGCTGTTTCGCACCGTTGGCCCACGGCGTTTTGTGTTCGGTACGCAGTGGCCGCTTCGGCTCGTTCAGAATCCGCGAGCGAATCTCGATCTTCTGCCAGACGATGTACGCGA
>DATBBP010000005.1:0-3567 GCA_036270935.1 Gemmatimonadaceae bacterium | reverse complement strand
CGAGACGGCGAGAGCGGCAGCTTATAGCCGAGATTGCCGTTCGACACGGCTTCCATTCCCTTCTCGAGCGCTCGCACCGGCCGCGCGATGTTGCGGGTGAGCCAGACCCCGATGAGCGCCGCCAGGATCAGCGCGCCGATTTCGGCGAGGCCCGAGACGTTCTTGGCTCGGGAGATTTCGACGGCCGCTGACGCCACGCGCTCCGCGGTTCGCTGGCGTAAGTCGCGCTCCGCCTCGAGGACGCTGGAATCTGCGCCTCCGAGGGCCGGAACGAGATGAGTCTGCGAGATCTGTTCGGCTTCGTCGCGGTGCTCGGCAAGGGCGGCGGCGTACTCCTGCGGCGCCCACGCCTCGATCGCGGCGATGTGCCGCGCGACGTCACCTGCTGACTTGTCGAGGTTGAAGTTCTTCAGCGAGTCCGCCGTAGCGGCGACGGCCTTGAGCTGCGCGTCCATCGTATCGCGCGTGCGTGCTTCGTGCACGAACAGCAGCGCCGTCTCCGCGCGTCGCAGCGCGTTCAGGCCCTCTCGCAAGCGACCGAGGAGGAGAGACGCGGCGAACTCGTTGTCGCGTAGCGCGCGCGCGTCGCGGTGCAGCCGATCCATGGCCTGTACCGCGATCAACAGCGGTATCACGAGTATGAGCGCGATGGTGAGGAGGCCCACAATGAGCCTCGAGCGCAAAGTCATTATCGCGGCGCGTTGGTCGGCATGAGTTAGTATCGCGACATTGCAAGTCCGGCGCCGCGGCGCGGGTCACACACTGGCGGGGTACAATTGCACGGCCGCCTCGTGTAGCGTACCTCGATCTTCCGTTCTCTTGAGCTTTTTCGAACACGCATCTCATGCACGATTACATACCGCGCATCGCCGATCTCCGCGATTACGTCGGCTCGACAGTGACGTTGCATGCGTGGGTGACGCACCTCAGGTCGTCCGGCAAAGTTGCGTTCGCCGTAGTTCGCGACGGGACCGGGATTGCGCAAGCGGTCTTTGTAAAAACTGCGTTACCGCCGTCGGTTTGGGAGCGATTCGCATCGCTCACGTTGGAGACGTCGGTCACCATTCGCGGCGAAGTGAAAGCGGACGCGCGTGCGCCGGGCGGATTCGAGATCTCCGTCGCCGATCTCGAGATTGTCGGTCCGAGCCCTCTCGATTATCCGATTCAGCCAAAGGAGCACGGCGTCGATTTCCTTCTCGACAATCGCCACTTCTGGCTGCGCAGCAATCGCCAGCGCGCCATCTTCACCGTGCGCAACGAAATCGAGCAGTCGATCCACGACTTCTTCTACGAGCGTGGATTCCTCCGCATCGACACGCCGATTCTTACGGCGGCGATCGGCGAGCGGAGTGGTCTCTTCGACACTGACTACTTCGACGAAGGAAAGGCGTACCTCGCGCAGACCGGACAGCTGTACGGAGAAGCCGCTGCCGCGGCGTTCGGGAAGATCTACACTTTCGGTCCGACCTTTCGCGCCGAGAAATCCAAAACGCGCCGCCACCTCACCGAGTTCTGGATGATCGAGCCGGAGGTGGCGTGGTACGACTCCGCGGCGAATATGCGTCTCCAGGAGGATTTCGTCTCCTTCCTCGTACAACGTGTGCTCGATCGTTGTAGCGAGTCGCTCGAGCTGCTCGAGCGCGACACCTCGAAGCTCGAAAACGTAAAGGCTCCATTCGTGCGCCTCGACTACTCCGAGGCGGTCGAGATCGTGAAGAAGAAAGGAAGCACCACGAACTGGGGCGACGACCTTGGCGCCGAGGACGAAGCGCTCATCGTTGCGGATCACGATCGGCCAGTGTTCGTGATGAATTATCCGAAAGAGGCGAAAGCCTTTTATATGAAAGAGAATCCCGCCGATCCCCGAACGGTGTTATGTGACGACTGTCTCGCGCCGGAAGGCTACGGTGAGATCATTGGGGGATCGCAACGCGAGGACGACTACGATCGACTCGTAAGGCGGATCAAAGAGGAAGGCCTCCCGCTCGACGCATACGACTGGTACCTGGATCTGCGTCGATACGGGACGTTCGTGCACTCCGGCTTCGGCCTCGGTCTCGAGCGCACGGTCGCGTGGATTTGTGGGTTGCAACACATTCGTGAAGTGATCGCGTTCCCGAGGATGATGGCGCGGTTGAAGCCGTAAGAGGAGCTAGGTGCTAGGTGCTGGGTGCTAGCGGCTCCGGTTTTCTTCTAGCACCTATCACCTAGCACCTTCCTTTTTCACCTCATCCCAGATTCGATCCAGCTCCTCCAAGCTCGTCTCGCCAACCCGTAGGCCGCGCTCGACCGCCAGCTCTTCGACCCGCCTGAACCGTCGCGCGAATTTCACATTCGCGCGATCGAGCGCGAGCGCCGGATGCACGCCTGCCTTACGACACAGATTCACGACCGCGAATAAGAGATCGCCGAGCTCGTCCTCCAGCCGCTCGTGCTGCTCGTCGTAGCGTGGCGTCGATGCGCGAGTCGCCAGATCAGGATGTGCCCCGACCTCCTCGCACACTTCCTCGATCTCCTCTCTCACTTTCTCGATCGGTCCCCGAACATCCGGCCAGTCGAAGCCGACTCCCGCGGCTCGATCCTGCAAACGGAACGCACGGTGCAGTGAAGGGAGGTCAGCGGGTAAGCCGTCCACGATGCTTTCGCGTTTTCTCGCCTTCATCCGTTCCCATGGCTGCCGCGCGCCGTCGCCGTACAGGTGCGGATGTCGTCCCTTCATTTTGCTGATAAAGGTCTCCGCAACATCATGAAAGTCGAACGCGCCGCGTTCTTCGGCGACGACGGAGTGGAAGAGCACCTGAAGCAGCAGGTCGCCGAGCTCCTCACGCAAACGTTCGTTATTCCCGGCCCGAATCGCGTCGTCCACTTCGTAGGCTTCCTCGATCAGATAGGGACGCAGCGATTCGTGCGTCTGCGCAGCGTCCCATTCGCACCGACGACGCAGATCGCGCATCAGTGATAGCGTATCCTCAAGTGTCGGCTTCGCTTGCATGGCGTCCTCGGCTCCGGTATCCTTCACGACTCGCGAATCATAGCGCAATGCCAAGCCCTCTGACACGCGCCTGGGTCGAAATCGACCTCGGCGCGTTGCTGCGAAACGGAGCGCGCGTCGCCGAGGTGTCTTCGGCGCGCCTGCTGCCGATGGTCAAGGCGGACGCGTACGGTCTCGGCGCGACGCGCGTCGCGTGTGCCTTGCAGGAGCTCGATCCCTGGGGCTTCGGCGTCGCGACGGTGACCGAGGGTGACGAGCTGCGACGCGCGAGTATCGAGCAACCGATCGTCGTATTCACTCCATTATTGATCGAAGAGTTCGATGCCGCGCGTCGCGCGCGCCTAACGCCGACACTCGCGAGCATCGAAGCCATTCGAGCATGGGGACGGGCTGGCCTTCCCTGGCATCTCGCGGTCGACACCGGAATGAACCGCGCCGGCGTGTCCTGGCGAGACGTCGCGCAGCTCCACGACGCCATCTCGGCTTCGCCACCCCAAGGCGTGTTTACTCATTTTCATTCTGCCGAACGCGGCGACGGCTCGCGCGAGGAGCAGGAGCGTCGATTCGCGAAGGTC
>DATBBP010000004.1:0-12581 GCA_036270935.1 Gemmatimonadaceae bacterium | reverse complement strand
GTACAAGACTGTGAAAGAGGGGAAGAACGCCGATTACATACCGGCGCTGGCCAAGGTCAATCCCGATCTCTTTGGCATCGCCCTCATTACCCCGGACGGCAAGGTCTACACGGCCGGTGACGTCACTTCCGAGGTCTCGATCCAGTCGGTCTCGAAGGTGTTCACGATGGCGCATGTCTTCCAACACTCCGGAGAGAAGTCGCTCGAGGAGAACGTTGGCGTCGACGCTACCGGGCAGCCCTTCAACTCGATCGTCGCGATCGAGCAGCACAAGGGGCACGAGATGAACCCGCTCGTCAACGCTGGCGCCATTACGACCACGAGTTTGATCGAGGGCTCGACGTACGACGCGGTGTGGACGACGATCATCAACACACTCGACGACTTCGCCGGCCGCCAGTTGCACGTGAACGACGAAGTGTACAAATCCGAAGCCGCAACGAACCAGCGGAATCAGGCGATCGCACAGCTCATGTTCGCGTACGGCCACATCAAGGCCAACCCGCAACAGGCGACCGATCTGTACACGAAGCAGTGTTCAGTAAACGTGAACGCGAAAGATCTCGCGACGATGGCGGCGACGCTCGCCAACGGCGGCCGCAATCCGGTGACGGGGAAGCAGGTGATCGAGTTCAAGCACGTTGCGCCGACGCTCGCCGTCATGGCGACGGCTGGTCTGTACGACGACTCAGGGAAGTGGTTGTTCGCGACCGGTCTGCCTGCGAAGAGCGGCGTCGGCGGTGGATTGATTGCCGTCTCACCAGGCAAGTTCGGCATCGCTGTCGTGTCGCCGCCGCTGGACGAAGCAGGAAACAGCATTCGCGGCCAGCGCGCCATCACCGATATCTCCAACGCCCTCGGCGGCAATCCGTATGTCGCACCGCTCGGCGGCGCCGTTGCCAAGAAGTGAGTTGAGTGAAGCAGTGTCATTCCGAGCGCAGCGAGGAACGACAGAACCCTACTGAGATGCAGGCGGTGCTGGAGCCAATATGGGCACGTCAGGCGCGAGCTCCGGCGCCGCCGCCGAGGTGTCGATGCGCCGCCGCACGCTGCGTCGCCAATACGCATACGGCAGCGTCAGCAGCGTGCCGATTAGAAAGCTTGCAACAACCGCGGGAAGCACGAGATCGCCGGCGAAATTGAAGCGCGCAATGAGAAGCGCCAGGCCCGGATGGCGCGCGCCGGACATGACCGCGAGCACCGAGCGGTCCGACGCGTCGCGTCCGCCCGCGAGATGACCGAGCATCACTGCGCCCGCGGCGCTCGCCGCGATGGCGCCCGCGCCAGTGAAGCCGAGGCGGCGAAAGCCAGGCACGATCTCACCCGCAAACGAGAGCAACGCGATCAGAAGCATGACGTCTGCGGCGATGATCAGCGGACCGCTCGCTCGGCTCATCAGGTCGGGAGCGAGACGCCGTAGAATCAGCGCGAGCGTGAGTGGAAGCACAAAAAGGGTCGTCACGAGCCGCATCACCGCGCCCGGCGAGACCGATACGTCAGGGAGAAGCAGCTCGCTCGCAATACCCAGCCAAATCGGAACGGACGCGATCGAGAGCAACGATCCGAGGATGGTCGAGGCGAGCACTAACTCTCCTCGTCCACCGGGCCGGAGCTCCTTCTGAGCGATGAGTGACGCGCCTGGTGAGATCGAGAGGAGCGTCGCGCCGAGGGTCACCGGCGCCGGCATCGACAACGCCGAGAGCGCGCTCATCGTGAACAATGGCAGAAGGACGTCCATCGCCACGAATGCGCGAAACAGGAGTCGCGGTCGGCAAGCAAAGAACCGAACCTCGCGCGGCGACCCGCGTAGCGCGAGACCCAGCACCAGAGCGACGATGCTGGCTTCGAGAAGGGCGGCACTGGACTGCATGTGCGACTCCGAGGCTCACGACTCGAGCGGCTGGCCGACGATACTGAAAATCGATGGTACGCTCGACGGCTCGGTCGGCAGCGTCGTCGTGTCAGAAATGGTCGCGCCCAGGCCGTTAGGCATTGGCAGCGATTGCACGTCCGCGCGCGGCAGCCGCACGCAGAACGCCGATCCTTCGTTCATCACACTCTCGACCTGCACCGTCCCGCCATGAGCCTCGACGATGGCTTTGACGATGGACAGACCGAGGCCGAGCCCGCGCGTATCGCTGCGCGATGCCTGCCAGAATCGATCGAACAGATGTGGTATCTGCTCCGGAGGGATGCCCGGTCCCGTGTCACGCACGCAAGCGTACACGCCGTCTGCGCGCAGTTCGATGTTGATCTTGATCTGTCCACCATCCGGGGTGAACTTGACGGCGTTGGCGATGAGATTGGAGAACGCTTGCGCCAACCGATCGCGATCACCGACAACCGTCGGAATCTGATGCGGGCCATCGCGCGTGAGTGTCATGTGGCGCGCGCGCACGACGATCTGGAACATGTCCACGACGTCGTCGACGACATCCAACAAGTTCAGCGTGCTTTGTTGCACGGGCAGCGGTCCCGACTCGAGCCGCGTGACATCGAGCAGGTCGCGAATCAGGCGGTTCATCGAATCCGCGGCGTGCTTGAGCGTGGCGAGCTGCGTCCGCTCCGTGTCGTGGCCGTGCTCGTCCGTCAGCTCGAGCAGCAGATCGGCGCTGCCGAGAATGGCCATCAACGGATTGCGCAAATCGTGCGACACGATCGAGACGACGGCATCGCGAGTTCGCACCGCGGACTCCGCCTCAGCGCGAGCGCGGCGCTCGCTGTCGAGCGCCTCGGCACGATGCAGCGCGACGGCGGCGAGGTCGCCGAGGGCGCGGCCGAAGCGCAATGAGGACTCTCTGAACTGCCGCCGTCCTCCGGCCGAGGCGACGCCTATCGTACCGATCACGCTTCCATCGTGGCGGAGCGGAACGACGAGCAGCGAGCCAGACCGGCGTGCATCCACGCCCGAGTTGCGTGCGTCGCCAGATGGACGGACTTCCGTCGTGTAAATGCGTGGGTGATCGCCGTTGGTTCCGTCGTTCAGCCAAGCGGGCATGCGGGCGCGCGTCCCGGCGACCGGCGCACACGTTCCGCGGCCCGCGATCGTCACGAGATCGCCATCGAGCGCGC
Organism: Gemmatimonadaceae bacterium; assembly: GCA_036270935.1. Taxonomy (GTDB): domain Bacteria; phylum Gemmatimonadota; class Gemmatimonadetes; order Gemmatimonadales; family Gemmatimonadaceae; genus AG2. The sequence continues at coordinate 9,509 of DATBBP010000004.1, read as the reverse complement.
GTGCGAGATATGCGCCGCCAATACGGCTCGAGTTGAGCGCGGCCGAGACGGTCAGCTCCGCGACTTCGTTCACCGTGAAAGCACCACTCAGCGAGCTTGCCAGCCGGCGCAGTGATGCCTCTTCCTCGGCGCGTCGTTTGAGGACGAGACGAAGATGTCGGTCGCGCAACGTCAGCACGAGCACCGCTGCCGAGGCAACGCAGCCGACGAGCACGAATGCAATCGCGATCTCCAGCTCGAGGGATTCGTCGCCCTCGATCTGCGCCCGTCGTGACTGCATCGCACGAGCGATTGCCGAGTCGACGCGGACTGTCGCGAGCAGTAGCGCCTCATAGCTCACGCCGTGCTGCACGGCTTGTCGCAGGACATCGTCGGGCGTCTTCGTCTCGGTGAGCGCGACGAATTGCCGCCAGTGATCGACTGTTTCCCGCACGCCCATCACCGAGCTGCGCGCGGCAGGTCCCATCTCGTGCAGCGTCGTGTTCAAGCGCGCAAGCAACGAATCATCGCGTGTGGCGGTGCGTTGGAACTCGAACAGATGGGAGCGATCGCGGGAGACCGTGAAGCGCTGTGCGAACGCCAACTCACGAGCCAAGCCCAAACGCAGCTCGCCGAGTAGTAAACGCCCCGGTTCTCCAACGACGCGAATATCGTCGCGCAGATAGCTCGTGCGTTGTTGCAGCATGAGGGGCGCGACAGCCAGTCCGGCCAAGGAGAGGACGACCAGCGTGAGTGGAAGCCAAGACAGATGGCGCGTTCCACTTGTAACGATGCCGATACTTTCGCGGCGGTCGCGCGATTTTCGGCTGATCGAGTGTGCCACGTGTGCTTTCGCCATGGCCTCCTCCCGGTACTGCCCTGCGGGGAGGTTGTCATCCGAGTGATGGTGCGGCACAGTGGACCAAAGACCGCGCCAATCGCAAGCGAGCCGCATGCGTTATGTAGCGAAAGTCCAATGGCCGGTCGACGCGGAGTGTGAAGTTTTGTGAAGTATGCCGACACTTCACGCTCCGTTGTTTCCAGCCCCCCCTTCATCCGCGGTGACTTTGGCAGAGGCGCCGGTTACGCGGCTGCGCAATCTCATGAGGGGTGTGCTCGCATGCGAGCCGTGGGAGTGCTCACCTTTAGCCGGCGAGTTGCAGCGCACGGTGCGCGCGACGGCCGCCGAGTTGCGCGATCGTGGCAGTAAGCCCGAACACATGGTCATTACTCTCAAGCGCGCCACGGCGCGTGGCGCACTACGCGCGACTACGACGCGGGAAGACGATCTCCACTATCGGATGATCCTGTGGAGTGTGCGCGAATATTTTCGCTGTGACTCGTGACGTCTGACGTCGCCTTCGCATTGCCGAGGGCGGACGCCATGATGTCGAGCACGCGGGGGCGCTGCATCACGCGATGATCCGCGGTGACGATGCTCGTCGGAGCATCGGCTGCGAGGAGATAGTCGACGATCCGTACCAACTCGGCCACGGAATGCGCGCCGAGCTTCGCCATGGCGCGAGCGCGATGCACCTTCACCGTCTTCTCGGTCGTACCGATAATGGCGGCGATCTGCTTGTTGAGACGACCCGACGTCACGAGCGCGCACACTTCTGCCTCCCGAGCGGTGACCGTCTCGAGCGCGCGCCAGAGAACAGCGAGTTGCCGGCGTCCCGCTCTCTGCTCGGCGTCGCGCTGCGTTGCGTTGTTCACCGTCGTCAACAACACGTGATCGTCGAGCGGCTTTTCGAGGAGATCGAAGGCACCGAGCTTCATCGCCTTCACCGCGGCATCGAGATCAGCGCTGCCAGTGATGAACACCGCGGGCGTCTCGAGGCCCGCAGCGCGCGACTCGCGCAGCATCGTTATGCCGTCAAGATCGGGAATCTTGATGTCGATCACGAGGCAGGCCGGCTCCATCGCATCCTGCTCCGAGAGGTAGCTCTGGGCGGTCGTGAACGTCCGTACGCGGTAACCGCCAGTGATGAGCACTCGTTGAACAGCCCGACAAATGCGTTCGTCGTCGTCGACGACGACGACCAGTGGCTCAGTCTCCACGACTCCCTCCTGGTAAACGGAGGGTGCTCATCGGCGCGAGGGGGACCGAGATCACGTGCGTCACGCGCTCACCATCGACGGTGAGTTGCGCGTGGCCATGCAAATGGCCAACGAGCGATGTAATCAGCATGTGTAACGATTGAAGGCTTTCCGACACGGGAAGCGACGATGGCAATCCCGTGAATCGCAGTTCGGCGCGATCCTTCGTCGATCGCGTCTCGATGACGATCCCGTCCGGTGTCACGTGCTCCGCTTCGGCCAACATCAGCGCGCGGCGTAGAAAGCTCAGGAGCGCAAAGCGAAGGCGCACGATGCCACCGACCACTACAGGAGAAGGGCTGGCCAATCGCTCGCTCAAGCGTGAGCGCCACGTCGATTCGAAGTTGCGCGCCGAGAGGAGAAGATCCCGCGCCAGATCGTTGAGTGGAATGGGCGCATGCGCCGAGACTGTGGCCGCGCGCTGCTTCGCGTGCGCAAGCAGCGCAACCATATCACGCTCGATGCTCAGGCAGTCGGAGAGGGCGTCGAGTGCCGCGGGTATTTGCGGAGTCGAGCCGTTCAGCAGCTTCACGGCGCTTTGAAGATTCATGGTGAGGGACGTGAGTGGCTGCCGCAAATCGTGCGACAACTCCAGGACCACGCGCTCCAGCGAATCTTCCGCGTGCGTCCTTTCGACGACAGCCTCCGAATCGCCCCCGTCCCGTGCCGTGTCGTCTTGAATCCCCGCCTCGCTGAACGTCGCAGCGGACGGCGCCGTTGCGTCGGACGAGCCGGCGCGGCGGCGGAGCAATGGTGGGTTGGCGCGTACTCTCATACGATCCTCATCTCCTGCGGTCTGCATGTGCATCGCTCGCGCCTATGCAACGCAGTTAGGCATTTCCAAAGCATCCGCGCAGAGGGCGCGGTTGCGATTGGACCAAGGACCCATGCGTCGGCACGGCCCTCTCCAGCCGCGATGAGATCGTCGGGTGCAACGCTAGGCTCTAAGGCCAATTGAGTAATGAGTCGTCAGCGCGAGATGCTTCCATCCGATCATCAAGTAGCGGCGTGATCGAGGAGGCTCAATGAATCGATTCGTGCTCGCGCGTGGTGGTGTTCAGCGGATCCCACTCACCATCGTCGGCGGTCCCGAAGGGGCAGGGAAGACTACTCTACTTCGAAGACTATTAACCCACAACGGCGGGCGTCACATTGCCGTTGTTCTCGATCATCCGAGCGCACTCGCTCTGGATGACTCGCTCATCGCGCGTGCGGACGGTGACTCAGTCATTCTCCACAACGGCTCAGCGTGCTTGTCCGTGGACGGCGATATCGGAGCCGCGTTGTCGACGCTGCATGCGCGTCACGCAGCCGCACTTCCCGATCATGTTGTCGTCGAGGCCTCGCCATCGGCGAACCCCGTACGCACTTCGGGCTACGCATTTCTCCCGGGGTTCCGGCCGGGCGGCAGCATCGTCGTCGTGAGCGCACCCGATGTTCTCCGTGCAAGGGCGAACGAGTTCGAATTCGATGATACCTTCGACGCGCAGCTCCAACACGCAGAGTTGCTCGTGCTAAACCAGGTGGATCGCGTGACGGCACAGGAGCGGGAGACGGCGCGCCGTTGGCTGCTGCAGCGAACCACTCGCGCGCGACTCGTCGAGAGCGAGCGATGCGTTTTGCCGGCCGCAATGATTCTCGGCAGCAGTCTCGACCACGCTCCAGCACACGCGATCCACGCGGAGTGGACGCCCAGCTTCGCGATCGACTCCGAATCCCGACGATTTCGAATCGTGAAACCGCGACACGAGGACGACTATCGGGTCTGGGTTCTGACAACGCGTGAATCCGTTGACGCAAGTGCATTTCGAGGATGGGTGACCTCATTGCCTGACAACATTCTCCGCGGCGATGGCGTCATCGGAATCAGAGGTGAGCCAAGTCACCGCTTTCAGTTTCATCGTTGTGGCTTGCGTTGGTCCCTGTCACGGGATGAGCCGTGGCGCGACACGCAGGACCATCTCAGTTGGGTCTCTCTCGTTGGCTTCGCAACTGCGTCGAAAGCGGAGCACGACCTCCTGGAGGGCCTAACAATGGCGGGCCCTGCTGAGACGCGTCACTTTCAGCCGCCGCTGCGCCGCTCGAAGAGCTCGCGTCGAGCGGGAGAGGTCTCATGAGTGCCACGGCCCACGATCGCCGTCGTCGGAATGACGCGATCGAGGAAGCCCGAAAGGATCCATCGATCCGGCACTACCAAGCCTCCGAGCATCTCTCTAACGAGCGTACCCATCTGTCGTACATTCGGACGGCGATCTTCTTAGTAAGTCTCGGCATCACGCTGAACCGTTTCAGTCTGTATCTGATCGAGGGTGCGGGGCCTGACGCTGCTCGCCGGCCTATGGGCCTGCTGCGGGACACGAAACAAATCGGGATGGGGATGGTGCTCTACGGCTTCCTCCTCGTGGTCCTCGCCCTGCACCGGTACTTGCGGGTGGACCGGGCGATCGACCGCCTCGACTACAAGCCCCAGCGCTTTCTTGTCGAAGGGCTGACCCTGACCTCCTTGTTCGTTGGTGCGCTCAGTGTCATCTGGATGTTCCTGCGATGAGACGCCACGTTAAAATTTGTTCATCTTCGAGCGCGACCCCGGAAAAATACGGGTTGAGGAGATCAGGAAAAGGAAGTACACTCGTCAGAGACGACGCGGTCCGCTCGCTTCGCCTTCCGCTGCCTGCTGTCACTTGGGGCGCGACTGGCGGCCACCGCATGCGACTGGAAGCCGAAGTGCAAACGCATACGAGGGCGCATTTGACTGCGTTTCCCCGTCTCCTGCCCATGCAGGACGTGGCGTTCGAACCGATCCCTGCGACCGCTCCGAAACCGCGGCCGCTGGGTATCATCGTTCGTGTCCTGGCCGTTGCGATCGCGTACTACGTCGGCGCGCGCGTCGGATTTCTCTTCCAGAGCCCATCGGTGCCACAGTCAGTACTGTGGCTGCCAAATTCGATTCTGCTCGCCGCGCTCTGCGTATCGCCGTTGCGGAGTTGGCCTGTCTTGATGCTGGCGTCGTTCCCGGCACAACTCCTGGTCGGCTGGCAGACTCACGGGCCAATCGTAACAATGGCGTTGATCTTCGTGACCAACTGCGCAGATGCGGCATTGGGGGCGACGATCTGGCGCTTCGTATCGCCCGGTGAGTGGCGGATCGAAGGCCTGCGGCCGATGCTCGCCTTCCTCGTCCTATGCGCGACGATTCCGACCCTCCTGCTGTCGTTCGCCGACGCCGGGATCACCGTCGGCATGGGCTGGAGCCATGATTACTGGCTCGTGTTCGAGACGCGAGCACGGGCAAACGTCTTGACCAATGTCATCTTCGTGCCGACGATGCTCGCCGTCCTCAGCGCGGGGCGAGAGGCGCTGGCGGCCCATTGGCGCGGCCGATCGCTCGAGGGCGTGATCCTTTTCGCGGGCCTGCTGTCGTCCGCGGCGTTCGCGTTCTCGCGGCCGACCGAGTCGCTCAGCGGTGCAGCGCTGGTGTATTTACCTCTGGTGTTCCTGCTTTGGTCCGCCGTTCGCTTCGGCGTGGGGGTGACAGGCGGCGCCCTTCTCGCCCTGGCATACCTAACGACTTGGATGGCCATGCACGGCATCGGACATCTCGCCGAGCATGCTCCGGCGGACGTCGTCCCGGCGCTGCAATACCAGTTGCTGGCGATCGCCGTGCCGATGCTCTGTCTGTGCGCCGTCATTCAGGACCGCGAGCACGCCTCGCGAGCGCTCGGCGCCAGCCAGCGGGCGCTTCATCAGAGTCTTGCCCAGATTCGCAACCTGGCCGGACGGCTTCTCACCGCGACCGAGGTCGAGCGGACGCGGATCGCGCGCGAGCTGCACGACGACGTCAGTCAGCAGCTCGCCGCGCTAGGGATCGGGCTCAGCGCACTGAAGCGGCATCTCCCTAACGACTCTCCCGTCCGGGAGGAAGTGACGATCTTGCAGGGCCAGGCGATGCGCGCTGCCGACGACCTGCGCGCACTGTCCCACGAGTTGCACCCGGCGGCACTGCGCCATGCCGGCCTGGTACCGGCGCTCCGCGAGTTGTGCGCGCAGTACGGCCGCGGCGATTCGATGCGTGCGGTGCTCGCCGCCAAGCCACGGGAGATCAGCGTGCCACACGACGTCGCGCTGTGCGTCTATCGTGTGACGCAGGAGGCGCTTCGCAACGCGGCACGGCATTCCGGTGCGCACGGCGCGCTCGTTACCTTGCAGACTACCGAGGAGGCGCTCGAGTTGCATATTGCCGATGACGGCAGAGGATTCGACGAGTCCGCCGCGCGCCGTCGAGGCGGACTGGGCCTAACGAGTATCGACGAGCGCGTCCGTCTCGTGGGCGGTACGGTGCACGTCGACACATCACCAGGCCATGGTACCCGCATTTCCGTCCGTGTCCCGAACGGAGACCCTCATGGATCGGCCCACGCTCCTGCTCGCGGATGATCACGTCATCGTCGCCGATGGTCTCCGGAGCCTGCTGAAGGACGAATTCGAGCTCGTTGGGAGCGTCACCGATGGCTTCGCACTCGTCGATGCGGCGAACCGGCTGCGTCCCGACGTCGTCGTCACCGATCTTGCGATGCCAGGCCTCGGAGCGCTCGAGGTGCTTCGTGAGTTTCAGGCGTTAGAAATTCCGTCGCGCGTGATCGTCCTCACAATGCACGCTGACGCGCACCTTGCCACCGAGGCGTTTCGGCTCGGCGCGTGGGGATATGTGTTGAAAAACTCGGCCGGCGAGGAGCTTATCACGGCAATCCATAAGGTCCTTGATGGCAGGGCCTATCTGACGCCGCTGATTACAAAAGATGTAATGGTCGCGATCAACACCGCGGCCTCCACGAACCAGGCCGCCCGTCCGACAATGCGGCAACGTCAAGTTTTACGGTTGATTGCCGAAGGAAAGCGGATGAAGGAGATCGCGGCGATTTTGCGACTGTCGCCGCGTACGGTTGAAAGTCACAAGTACGAGATGATGCAAACCCTGGGAGTGCGAAGCACCGCGGAGCTCATCCAGTACGCGTTGAGAAATCCTGATCAAGGCCCATGACGTTAGGCGCCGCGCGGAGTATTGCGGATACGCGACACGTAACACTCCCAGTGCGCAAGCACACACATTCACGGATACCGAGCGCATCGCGAGCGCTGTACCGTAGCAGCACGAAAACGAAGTCGGTCGAGAGGAGTACCGTCGCCGTGCATCGAAGCCGTATTCTCGTTGTCGATGATTACGTTCCTGTAGCGCACGCGATCGCGCAGTTGTTGCGTCTGTCTGGCCACGCCGTCATGACGGCCTTTGCCGCCGATGAAGTGATGAATGCGGCGCGCGCCTTCCATCCTGATGTCGTCCTCCTCGATATCGGGCTGCGCGGACCGCACGATGGCGTCGCGGTCGCCAATTGGCTCCGTGACGAACCGGGCTTCGACTGTACGTTACTCGTTGCCCTCACGGGGCGATGCGATGGCGAGGACGACGCCCGCATCGCGACGGCTGGTTTCGACTACCATCTCGTGAAGCCGGTGAGCTTCGACGAGCTCGAGGCGATCATCGAGACCGCTCCCGAGCGGACCGTCGCGGGACCAAAGGGTAATAGCGTCGCTGGCTGAAGAATCCGATCGTCATCGGCACCCGTCGACGCGCCCGGTTGCGTCGATCGGCGATGTCATCGATCGGAGAGACGCATGTCCATCGTCACCGCCGCTCCATCTGTATCGCAAGACGCGCCGCCGCCGTCGCCGCCGGCGACGAACATGGTTTGGATTCCTTCCGGCGAATGCGTGATCGGATCCGACGCGCATTATCCCGAGGAGCGACCCGCGCACCGCGTCACCGTCAACGGTTTCTGGATGGATCGATGCCCCGTCACGAACGAGCAGTTCGCCCGCTTCGTCGACGCAACGGGCTACGTCACCTTCGCCGAGCTGCCGCCGAATCCCGCCGACTATCCCGGCGCGATTCCTGAATTGCTAAACCCGGGGTCGCTCGTGTTCACGAAGCCGCAGCACCCGGTCGACATGAGCCACATGTCGAACTGGTGGTCCTTCTTGCTCGGCGCCGACTGGCGGCACCCGCAAGGTCCCGACAGCTCGCTCGAAGGCTTGGCCCATCATCCCGTGGTCCACGTGGCGTACACTGATATCGAAGCGTATGCGAGGTGGGCTGCAAAGGAGATCCCGACGGAAGCCGAGTGGGAATACGCCGCGCGTGGTGGACTCGATAACGCGGTCTATGCCTGGGGCAACGAATTCCTGCCTAACGGTCGCTTCATGGCGAACACGTGGCAAGGACGATTCCCATACGAGAATCTGCGCGCGGATGGTTTCGAGGGCACGTCGCCGGTAGATGCCTTTCCGCCTAACGGCTACGGCGTGCACGACATGATCGGCAACGTATGGGAGTGGACGTCCGATTGGTATCGCACGTCACACGCGCCGGCGCCAGGCGATTGTTGTGGCCCGAGCGTCGTCGCGGCGAGCATCGATCCCTGCCTCCCCGAGATTCGGATCCCGCGCCGAGTCCTCAAGGGTGGCTCGCATCTCTGCGCGCCGAACTACTGCCGTCGCTATCGGCCGGCTGCGCGCTATCCGCAACCGATCGATACCTCGACCAGTCACGTCGGCTTCCGATTGATTGTGCGCCATTCTTCCAATCGTGACGCGGCAGTTTCGCTTTCCTAATCGGAGGGCATTCAGCTCGAACTATCGTGGGCTCTAGAGCCAATGGAGCCTGCGTTACATACGCCGTCATCATCCAACGACAGCCTTGCGAGAGCTCGAGTTTCGGGCGACGAAGGCAGTTGACCTTGTTGCATGAGGTGCAGGATGAGCGCGGTACAATTCGGCTTTCGCGTCATGCGTCGAGGATGGCTCGTGGCGTCACTCACGGCGAGCATCGCCGCGGTTCACCAACCAGTCTCAGCGTCCGATCCCGGGTTCGTTCCCGGTCCATGTCCGCCGCGTGCGCGAAACGTCGCTGGCGTCGACAGCACATGGGTCAAATGCGGAACGGTAACGGTGCCGCAGGATCGCGCCAACCCCAATTCGAAGAAGCTCGCCCCGGTCGTTCTCTCGGTGGTCGTCTACGAAGCGCCGAGCGCGCGATCGAAAACACCACTCGTCTTTCTTGCTGGCGGGCCCGGAGAGCCCGCCATTGATGTCGTTACGGAGGTCTTTCTTCCATCGCCGGTAGGCCAGCTCACATTGCGCGAGCGGCCGATCATCGCATTCAATCAGCGCGGCATCGGCGATAGTGCCAGCGGCGCGTCCCCGATGTTGGGGATGTTGGCGTATCACTGGCGTGCGACGCGCGACGAGTCCATCGAGACGCTCGTCGATTCCGCAAAGAAGATCGTATCGCGTCTTCGTGCCGAGGGGATAAACCCCGCCAACTTCACGACGCTACACGCGCTCGAGGACACACGGGACGTGGTGCGGTCGCTCGG
>DATBBP010000003.1:0-4178 GCA_036270935.1 Gemmatimonadaceae bacterium | reverse complement strand
GCGATGGCTACGAAGCGCGCGGAAAGAAGATCGTCGTGATCGGTAACGGTCGGCGCGCCGTCGGGATGGCGCTAAACCTAACGACGTGGACGCGCGAGATCATCGTCTGTACCAACGGTCAGCCATCGGCGTTCGACTTGCCCGAATACTGCGAGAGGCTCGACACACTCAACATCCCCGTGCTCACCGAGCCAATCCTTCGAGTCGTGTGTGAAGGTCACACCATTCACAGCCTCGAGCTGGCGGACGGCATGCACCTCGACGCAGAGAAAATCTTTCTGGCGATTGGCCAGTTTCCCGCGGACGATGCCGGTACGAAGCTGTCTTTGCAGCTCGGCTGCGAGCGTGACGAAGAGGGCCATGTGCTCATCGACGACTTCTATCGCACGTCGGTGCACAATGTGTACGCGGCCGGCGACATCGTCCCCGGGCCGCAGCTGGCGATTACCGCCGCTTCGGATGGGGCCATCGCGGCGCTAGCGATTCACAAGTCGCTCGTGCCAGAACACCAGAAGCTGACGCCGCGCGACCAGGCGCTCACTACCACCGGAGCGTGAGCACGCGCGTTCGCTTCTGACGCACGATCTCGAGCTCCACATTACGATCACCACCATGCGCCGCAACGATGCGGCGTAGCTGCGCGACGTCGGTAATGTCGCGTCCGTCCGCGCGAGTGATTACGTCACCACCGCGTAGACCGGACGACTCCGCAGGATCGCCGAAGACTTCGGTGACGAGCACGCCGCTCGACACACCGAAGATGTGGCCGAGCGATTCGTCGGTGATCGCAACGAGCTTCGCGCCGACGACGGGAACGACACCGGCGTCTCGCCCATCGAAGATTCGGATTTGTGGTGCGCGCGGAGCGAGCACCCTATTGCCCGGCATCGCGAGAACGAGAGGCATCGGATCGGCGGGGATGTCCGGGGGGCTGAATCCTCGCAACGCCTCGATCTGCGGCGGTGCCTTCGCCACGGAGACATCGTACTCCCGCTCTTCGCCGTCGCGCCTAACGGTCACCGTAATGCGCCGCGATGGTTGGAGCAGCTTCGTCAGGTTGATCTCGTGATCACGCAAGTCGGCACCGTCGTAGGCAATGAGTTGGTCGCCACGTGAAATGCCGGCGCGCTCGGCGGGCGAACTGGGCTCCACCGAGATCACTCGCGGGTAATTGAAGTACCTGAGGTAGACGCTGTCGTCGCGGATCGCGCGCTGCTGCGTGCCCTGCGCATTGATGCCGATCCAGCCAAGCTGCAGCGACCGCATCGCGTTACGGGGCAGCCGATGAGCGAATTCCCGCGCCTGCTGCGCGAGTGCTCGCGCTTTGGCCGCCGATACGGTGCCGGAAGGGTCGACGAGTCGCATCCGATCGGTCTGCTCTTGCTCATTGATGTCAACCAGCGACGTGATGATCGAGCGAAGCTCGCGCACGAGATCGACTCGATCTGGCGCGTCGAGCCCGAGTCCCTCCACCTCGTGCTGTAGTGAGTCGAGTCGGCCTTGCAACAGCGAGCGTAGGCTACGGAGATAGACGGTATCGGCCGAGCGTCGCAGTTGCAGCCGATAGACGCGGTCGGTGTCGCGCTGCGCCACCGGCGTCTGCGCCATCGCGCGCGGCGCGCCGATAACGAGTCCGACAAGGGGGGCCCAGGATGACAAACGCACTCGAGGCATCATCGCCACACTACTCCAACGTCGAGTCATTAGAAGATGTTCACCCGCATGTCCGCGGGAAGCGAGGCAACGAGCTGCCGCAGCGTCGCCTCCCGCTGTCCCAGCGTCGTTAGGTAATAGCCGTTGATCACTGGATCGCCCGGCGACTCCGCGAGCGCCTGACGAACGGTTGCGCCCACCTCGTCCAGCGTTGCGAGACGGCGGCGAATAGCAGCCGGACTGTCTGGCGACAGCTCTGTCGTGTCATGCGCCGCGAGGTAAAGCGCCGCGCTCTGATACAGCGTCTGAGCTTGGTCCTGCGCCGAGCGTGCTTCGTCGATGCTCGAGAACGCCGATGAGTCTGCGGACGCCTTCGCTAGGCCGCTCGAGGCATGCCGCGATCCTGGCAGTACCGATCCGACTGCCGAGTAACGACCGTAGGCGATGCCGCCGAGTGCGATCAACAACGCCGCGGCTGCCTGTGACCACGCGCCGAATCGTCGCGGACGACGCGCGACGCGCCACTCGCCGGTATCGATGACGCCATCGGCCCGGAGTGCGGGCGCCAGTGATTCCCAATCGCTCAGGGGCGCGCCGATTCGCTGTTCGGCATTCGCCAGATCTCGCAGCGTTCGGTACGTCGTGCGCTCAGCCGCGCATCGCTCGCACGACGCGAGATGCGCGAGCTCCGCCGATGTCGGCGGCTCGTCGTACAGCGCCGCGAGGCGCTCATCAGGCAGGTGCGACATGTCCACGGTCAGTCCTCGGTCTCGTTGCATCGGATGCTGCATCCACCAAATGGGCTAGCAGCTTCCGCAGCTTCGCCCGCGCTTTAAACAGTTGTGATTTCGAGCCACCTGCGGTAATGCCCAGGTCGCGAGCAATCTCTTCGTGAGTAAATCCTTCCACGTCGTGCAACACGAACACCGTACGCGCGCCTGGTGAGAGCTTCGTCATCGCTTCTTGGATCGAGGTGGCCAGGAAGGAACGGTCGGTATCGATCTCTACCGACGCGCTGTCTTCCTGAATCTCGGCTTCCACGTTCGCGAGCCGTCTCGTTTTGCGAAGGGCGTTGAGCGTGCGATTCACCGCGATCCGGTGCGCCCATGTACCGAACTGCGAGTCGCCACGATAGCTGGGCAGCGCTCGGAAGATCTGAATCCAGACCTCCTGAGCGATGTCGGCTGCCAGATCCTGGTCATTTCCGACCAGGCGCCGAACAACGAGGTCGATATGCGGGGCGTGGCGCGTCCACAACGCCCGTAGCGCCGCCTCATCTCCTTCGATTGCCTGGCGAATCGTGAGAAGCTCGACAGTCACGGGGACTTGGTCACCGTGAGGGTGGGAATGGTTTGCGAACGCGCATAAGGTGCAAGGTGCTAGGTGCCGCCAGGTGCTAGGTGCTAGCGGCTCCGCTGTTCTCCTAGCATCTAGCACCTAGTGAAAACGGAACTGACTGGAGCATCGTTGCATACGTCCCCCTTGCTCGTCCCGTTTCCATGCGACATTATTTCCGACGCGCGGCCCCCGCCTTTGGAACCTTGGTCGCCCTCACATAGTAAGGCACTCATAGCGCCGGATGCTTATTTCCCCCACGTCCGGCTTGCCATCGTTTTCGTTGCACGGCATCTGCATTATAGGCGTTACCGAGCGATTCGTTAGCGCCGCCTTCTGATTTCAGCTCGCCCGACCGGGGAGTGGAAGTGTTGGTCTCTTTGCTGTTCTCGGCTTTGACGCTCGCCACTGGCGGCCCCACCGGACCGGGGGGGTTGCCCGTGAAAGCACCCCGCTCGGTCGGCATGTCTGCCTCACGGCTTGCCAAGATTGACCACGTCGTTATGCGTGGCATCCAGGCGGGCGGCTATCCCGGTGCCGCTGTTGTCGTTGGGCGAAAAGGCGCAGCCGTTTGGCAGCGCGGCTTTGGCCGCCTCGACTGGAATGACGAGAGTGAGGCGGTCAGTCCCACGGAGAGCATCTACGATCTTGCCTCGCTAACCAAGGTCGTCGGCACTACCACCGCCCTGATGATTCTCTACGATCAGGGAAAGGTGCACCTCGACGATCCCGTCTCGAAATACATCCCTGAATTTTCAGGCGGCGACAAGGATCTCGTTACTCTCAGACTGCTTCTCGAGCACCGGTCCGGGTTACCCGCTGGACGCGACCTCTGGCGCATCGCACATAGTTCTGACGAGGCTCGTCAGGCCGTGATCGAGACACCACTCGTCTATCATCCCGACCAGTACTACGAGTACTCCGATCTCGGCGCGGACGTGCTGGGCTTTGTAGTGGAGGCAGCGTCCGGTCAACGTCTCGATCAGTTCCTCGCTGACCATGTGTGGAAGCCGCTCGGAATGGAGAACACGTTCTTCAAGCCGGCGGACTCGCTGCGCGAGCGCATCGCTCCAACCGAGGTCAATCCACCGCGCGGAGATCCGCTGCGAGGCGAGGTGCACGACGAGAACGCCTTTGCGCTTGGCGGAATCGCGGGGCACGCGGGATTGTTCAGCTCGGCGGCCGATCTC
>DATBBP010000002.1:0-3606 GCA_036270935.1 Gemmatimonadaceae bacterium | reverse complement strand
CCGACGCCGCGCTCCCAATCGGCGCTGATGCGCCAGCCGGACCACGGGTTTTCCTCGTCGTTCCGTGTGTCGACAACGAATGTGCCAGTCGCGATGTGCAGACGCCCCTCGTCGACCGGCGGGTTTGGCCGCCAATCGACTTCGCTGCGAAAGAGCGTGAACGGATTGCGGGCGTCGCGTGTCAGCCAGCGCTCATCACTGAAGCCACCCGTTAGGCTTACCCCGCGCCATGCAAAGAGCGAGGCGGTCGCGGTCGCTCCGTGACGCTGGAAATAGTCGCGGTAGTCCCGATGACCCAGGAACGACGCCAAGCCGACTTCCAGATCGGATAGCTGCCACGGCTCGATGCCATCGACGACGTTGAACAACCGGCCGCCGAGGGCGAATCCCTCTAGGCGCCCAAAGCGTAGCTCGCCGCGCACATTGTGCCCGACGTCGTCTTCGTGCGACGAAAAGCTGCTCCCCGTGCGCAGAATTGCGTATGCGTCGAGCCGAGTGCTGCCCCACGCCGTCTTACGATTAATCTGTGGACCCAAATTGATTGGGAGTCCCTCGACGCGGTTGTACGCGCCCGCCGACGCGATCTGCAACTTGCTCCAGCTCCGATCCGCTCGGCGATGCTCCCAACGCCGCCACCACGGGTCGCCTGTGTCAGCGAGGGTGTCTTGCTCGGCGATGATCTGATCTCCGTCCTGTCGGTAGCGAAGCGGTTCGCGATAGATCCTGATCTCGCCACCGATGTCGGCGACGTCGCGTCCTTCAACGTCACCGCCGATCACGAGCAAATCCCCGTCGATTCGCGCCGACGGACGAAGAATGACGTCCGAATTCAGGGCGATCACGCGTCCGGTGACATGGCCTCCGATAGTCAGCGGCCCGTTGAGCACCGCAACGTCGCCGAAGATCTCGCGACCGCGCTCGATCTCGAGAGGGCCGCTTAGCCGAAGTCCGGTACTCGCGTTGAACAACGCCGCAGCATCGCGCGCCACGTCCGCTGGTAGACCGCGGTGTCCAAATGTCGTGTCGGCCCCGGTGCGATCTTGGGCTGCAGCGACCGCGATGCACGCCGGCAGCATCGCCGCCGCGATCGCCAAAGAAGTCCGCATTGCTACTCCGCCGATTGAAGGGTCCGCCCGTCGTTGGGCACCCCACGTACCCATCACGCGCCCCGATTATAACGATCAGTCCGAGAAAGAGTTGCCTCGCCGCCAATTCTTTGTTCGCTCGACGGCTGTCCACCGCAGATCACAGTCACCGTGTCGCTACGACGCTGTCCGTATGCGGGCCTTACAGCGTTCTCCAGCAAGGGGCTCCCGCCAGTTGCGCCGTCAGTCAGTTGCGAGATCACCACCCATAGTGATACCGAGTCGGCGCATTCTTCGATAGAGATTGGGTCGATCCGTCTTCAGGCGCCGAGCTGCTTCGGCCACATTGCCGCTCGCCATCGAGAGCGCCCGCGTGATGAGCATCTTTTCGTAGTCGTCAAGCGTCTCGCTGAGCGACGAATCGAGTGACGCTGGATCCGGAAGCGGTGTTGCCGGCGGCGCGCCACGTCGGCCGTCGCCGTCAATGGCCAGTACTGCCGAGACGTCCTCCGCCTCCACGGGCAAGCCTGCATGGAGAATCGCCAGCCGCTCGATAATGTTCGCCAGCTCACGAATATTCCCGGGCCAACGATGACGTGTCAGAAGCGCTATCGCGTCCTCACTCCAACTTGGCTGAGCTTGCCCCGTCCTCATGCGATGCAGGGCAGAGAAGTGCCGCACGAGCGCCGGAATGTCACTGGGCCGTTCTCGCAGCGACGGCAATGGAATGGGAATGACGTTCAGTCGAAAGAAGAGATCTTCGCGAAACGTCCCCTCGTGTACGCAGCGCCCGAGATCCTTGTTCGTCGCCGAGACGATACGGACGTCGATCCGGATCGGCTTCCCACCGCCCACGCGCTCGATCTCCTTCGCTTCGATTGCGCGGAGCAGCTTCGCCTGAGCTTCAGGTCCCAGATCACCCACTTCGTCAAGCAACAGCGTACCGGTGTGCGCGAGCTCGAAGCGTCCGATCCGTCGATCGGTCGCGCCGGTGAACGATCCTTTCTCGTGCCCGAACATCTCACTCTCGACGAGATCGCGCGGAATCGCGGCGCAGTTCACGCGAATGAATGGCCGATCGCGCCGTGCGCTCGCGCTATGTATGGCGGCGGCGACGAGCTCCTTGCCGGTTCCCGATTCGCCGGTGATCAGTACTCGTGAATCAGTGGGCGCTACGCGCGCGATCAGCTCTCGCACTCGCATCATCGCCGGGCTGTCGCCGATCATGTCGCCGCTCAAGCCATATTCTCGCCGCAGCGACTTTGCTTCGCGTCGAACCTGACGCAGCTCTAGCGCCGAGCTGAGAGCGAGCAGAACGCCCTCGGGACTCAGTGGCTTCTCGAGAAAGTTGAATGCACCGAGCTTGGTCGCGCGTACGGCGTCGGAGAGTCCGGCTCGGCCGCTCATCATCACCACCGGCACATCCGGCAGTTTCTCGCGCATCTGCGCGAGCGTCGCCATGCCGTCCAGATCGCCAGGCATCATCAGGTCGAGCAGCAGCACATCCGGCTCGCTCTCGAGCGCGCGCAGTAATCCCGACGCGCCGTCCTGCGCGTCGCGCACCTCGTATCCCTCGGCACCGAGCAGTGCGCCGACCATGCGCCGAATATTCGGCTCGTCGTCGACGATGAGAACGCTAGGCATTGGCGCTGCCGCGTGCACCGGGCAATGCCTTGGGTTCGGCCATCAGCTTCGTTAGGTACCGTTGCGACTCCGAGATGCGCTCGACTTCGATTGCGACCGCCTCGACAGCTTGCTCGATGCGCTCGAGCCGGTTCTGCACGTCCGCCGGGATCGGCGCCATGACCGGCGGTCGGTCGATCAATCGGCGCGTGAACGCGCGGATGATCGGAATGCCGAGGGCGATCACCGCGATCGTGGTGCACACTGTTTTGAGCACCTCGACCACGAAGGGCGCAATCTCACCCGGAAGGAACGGAAACGGTGGCGGTCCTTGCATGATCAGCATCAGGGGCTCGGTCGTTAGGTGCATAGTCAGAGGTTGGTTGACCTAACGTCCTCGGTCGCGCGAGGGCGCGACGGAGTCGACGGCCGCGCCACCGCGCTCCGCGAGCAACTTCGTCGTGAACCGCTGACCCTCCGAAATTCGCTCGACCTCGACCGCGATTGAATCGATCGCCTGCTCCATCCGCTCGAGCCGCGCCAGTACTTCGGGTGACGCATTCGGTGGAGCGCCTCGCTCGAGGCGGCGCGCGACACCGCGCGCGAGCGGAACCCCGATTGCCACGACGGCGACCATCATGAACATCGTGATCGGAATCAAATCGTGACTAATCATCAGAAGTTCCTGTGCTGCGTTCGTTGACGGGAAGGACAAATCGAATCGTCGTACCCACACCGGGCTGACTCTCCGCACCGACGGAGCCCCGATGAGCGAGCACCGTTTGCCGAGCGATTGCGAGGCCGAGTCCTGTACCGCCGGGTTTAGATGTTATATACGGCTCCCAGATCCGCCCGAGCTGCTCGCTCGGAATACCACAGCCACTGTCGGCGACGGCGA
>DATBBP010000001.1:0-2521 GCA_036270935.1 Gemmatimonadaceae bacterium | reverse complement strand
GTCGTCTCGCCCTTGTGCCAGTGCAGCACGGGTAGGCGCTCGGGTCCAATAAAATGGGGAGGGTAAACGACGCACAGCTCTCGGTCGACCTGCGTAAATACCATGTCGAGATGAATGGCTGTCGTCACTTTGGGCATCACGACAACCAGAATGTCCGTCACCTCCGTCCGATCGAAGAACAAACTCGCCAGCTGATCGATCCCCGCCGGGCTTGAGCGTTCGCTAAACCCGATGATCACGAGATCGCTGCGAAGCGGATGAACGTCGCCGCCCTCGAGGGTATAGTTCACTCGGCGCTCCGACGCGCCGTCGTACAGAATCCCCTCGTTCGCGAGCTGTGGGTGATGGAGGAAGATCGTCTTCATGATGATCGCCTCCGTCCATCGGATCGCGTACCGCATCGATCCGACGAGCACGTGCTTTCCCGTCGCGGTACAGCTGTCGCGCGTGAAGAAGAGATTCGGCAGCGGCGGCAAAACGTATCCGCACTCGTTCAAAGCCTTGGCGAGCGGTCCAGGCGGCTCCTCGCGGCCTTCGATCAGCAGCCGAACGATCGTTTGTGCATCGAGCTGGCTGAGATCACGCGCGAGGGGCTCCGAGGGAACGATGTCCATCGTCTCGCGAATGAGGAGCTCCCGCGCCTCGGCATTGGCGAGCACGTCCGCGAGAAGGTCACGTACCTGATAGACCTTGGCGAACCGCTCCAGAATCGCGAGAAACCGCCGGTGTTCGCGCTGGGCGCTATCCGAGTCGATGATGTCGTCGTACAGAAATTCGGCGCGATTGGTCGGCGTCACGGCGCACAGTTCGGGACCCGGAGAATGCACGACGACACTACGCAGGCGCCCAATTTCGGACGAGACGTGGACCGACATGGCCCGAAGATAACCGAAGGGTAGTGGCTGGTGCAGGCGGAACGGCGTCTTTAACTTGTGAATTCGTTCACAAGCCGGACCTTGATCATCAGTGTCGAAACGCATCGCTGATTCGACCGTTCGACGTCTTTCCGCCTATTTGCGCTTCCTCGAAGACTTCGAGAGCCGAGGTCTCGAGACCATCTCGAGTGAGGAGCTTGCGCAGCGCGGCGGAACGACCTCGGCCCAGGTGCGGAAGGACCTCTCCTTCTTCGGCTCGTTCGGAAAGCGCGGGTTGGGCTATTCCGTGCCGGAGCTGGCGGGACGCCTTCGCGAGATCCTGGGTCTTGGCCGCGAGTGGAAGGTGATCATCATCGGCGCCGGTAAGATCGGCGCCGCACTCGCGCAGTATCGCGGGTTTCGACAGCGCGGCTTCCAGATCCTCGCCGCGTACGATGCGAACGAAGAGAAGATCGGTCTCAAGCTGGAGGGCATCCCCGTACGCGACATCGCGCAACTCGAGCGCGACGTCAAGCAGGACCACCCCGACATCGCAGTCCTCACCGTCCCCGGTGACGAAGCGCAACGGGTCCTCGACCGCGTCGTCAAGACCGGAATCAAGGCAATTCTCAACTTCGCACCGACGCAGCTCCAGGCACCGGCTGATGTCACGGTGAAGACCGTGAACATGGCGATGGAGCTGGAAGGGTTGAGCTATGCGCTCACGAACAGAGAATGAGTGCAGGGCTAGCGCTGGCCTAACGACTTCCGCGCGCGCAGCAAGTTCGCGAACTCGACAGGTGAAAGAGTCTCCGGCCTAACCGCCGGATCGATTCCGACCGTATCGAGAATCCGCTCGGCTCCGTCCGCGTCCAGTGTCCACAGCTCGCGCAAGACGCGGCGCATCTGCTTTCTGCGCATACCAAAGGCAGCCTGCACGAACGATCGGAACTCATCTTCCTCGGCCGGTACAATCACCGCGTGAGCGAGCGGCGTTAGGCGAAGCACGGCACTGTCGACGCGCGGCGGAGGCTGGAATGCACCGCGGCTCACGCGGAAAACAAGTTCGGCGGTCGCCACCGATTGCACGTTCACTGACAGTGCGCCGTACTCGCGATGGCCCGGCGCTGCGACAATGCGCTCGGCAACCTCACGCTGGACCAGATAGACCGCGCGCTCCGGGCGCGGAGCCGTTAGGCCCTTGAACAGGATCGGTGTCGTGATGTAGTAGGGCACGTTGCCGGCGAGGACGTACGGCCCCTTCGCCAGCTCACCGAAGTTCACGTCGAGAACGTCGTGCTCGACGATCGTTATCCTCGAATCGGCGGCATATCGTTCACGAAGTAACGCGGCGAGTGCCCGATCGTACTCGATCGCGATGACATGTCTCGCCCGCTCGAGCAGCAGCTCCGTGAGCGCTCCCCGCCCCGGCCCGATCTCGATGACCAGCTCCGACCCACTCAGCTCGAGCGCATCGGCAATGCGGGCGAGGATGCGCCGATCATTGAGAAAATGCTGACCGAGACTTTTTCTGACGGGCGGAAGTCGAGGCGCCATCTAGCACCTAGCACCTAGTGGCACAGCTGTGCAAGCTTGGACTCCTGAGCGCTCCCCATCTGGCCCCACAGAAGAAAGGTTATGCGGATGCTCCTGAGAACCCCGGATGC